>JALZDD010000439.1 GCA_030862715.1 Actinomycetota bacterium
CGTCGAGCACGCCCTGGTCGAGGCTGACCACCCAGGCGGAGCGGTTGGTCACCAGCGGCCGGCCCTGGGCGTCGACGATGATGCCGCGCACCGGCTGGCGCACGATCTCGCGCTTGGACTGCGAGGCCGCGGCCGCCTGATAGGCGTCGCCGTGGCGTACCTGCAGGTAGAAGAGCCTGACCCCGAGCGTGGCCAGCAGCGAGAAGACGAGCGCCTGGATCACGATCAGCCGTAGCCGGCTGACCTGCGCGGTGGAGAGTCGCGCGCCCGAAGACCTGCCCAGCGCCATCTCAGAGATCCCCCTTGCCGATCAGCCACAGCAGCGCCGGGATCAGCAACGGCGCCAGCAGCAGGTCGTAGCCCACACTGATCGCCACGGTCGGCAGCAGCGTCAGCGGCGCCTCGCCGAGGATGAGGCCGCTGACCGCGAAGATGCTGACCCCGATGAACGCGCAGGTGGCCACCGTGGCCATCACGGTCATCGCGTTGGGACGGCCCTGGCCACCGTGGATGCTGCCCTCGTCGATGCTGCCCTCGCGCACGCGGCCGGCGACGTAGCCGACGATCAGCAGCGCGAGCGCCCACCGGCCCGCGGTGTGGTCGGCGGGAGGCGCCAGATCGAGCAGTACGCCGGCGGCGAACCCGGTCACCAGACCAGCCTGCCCGCCGCGGGTGAGCGCGACCGCGAGGACGACCAGGAGCGCCAGGTCGGGGGTGATCCCACGAATCGCGAAGGCCGGCGCCACGCTCAACTGGAGGACGACGGCGATGATGACCAGCATGCCGACCAGGACGTTGCGCAGCACCGGGGCGGCGCCCGAGGCGCGGCCTTCCATCTCGCTCATCGCAGCTCCCCTTCCGGTGTGACGACGGCGCGGTCGCTCATGGTGTCGTTGGGCACCACCACACCGACGACGTCGAGCGAGCCGAAGTCGACGTACGGCTTGATCCGCACCGTCTGCGAGGAGTCACGCACGCTCTCGAAGGTGTCGGTCACCTCGCCGATCGGCAGCCCGGAGACGTACGGAGCGGCCCGGCCGTCACCCCAGGTGATGACCGTGTCGCCCTTGAGCGGGGCGGTGGACTGGTCGACGAGGTCGAGGGTCAGCAGACCGGAGGGGGCGCCTCCGGCGACGACGCCAGAGCCCCGGACCATGCCGACCTGGCCCGACTTCTTGCCGCTGCGGTCGGCGCCGCCGACGCGGCCGCCGACGACCGAGGCGGCGTCGACGATCAGCAGGACCGTCGCCGAGGTCTTGGTGACCCGCAGCACCCGGCCGACCAGGCCGTCGCCGGTCACGACCGACATGTCGGACCTGATCCCGGCGGCGCTGCCGGCGTCGATGGTGACGGTGCGGTTGAAGGTCTGGGCGGGGCCGTAGGCGGTGACGCGCGCCGGCACGAGCGCGTAGCCTAGGTCATCGGCGGCGCGGGTGATCGACTCGTACTCGGCGAGCTTGGCCCGGCCGTAGTCGGTGACCTCGACCTGGCGGCGCAGCGTGGAGTTCTCGGCCTCGAGCTTCGCGATCCGGTCGCGCAGGTCGTCGCGGGTGTCGAACCACTCCGGGATGTCGGTGAACGGACGCGCCACCATCGCCGCGCCGGTCTCCAGCGGGGAGATCACCTCGCCGACCGCGGCGCGGGCCGGCTCCAGGACGGGGGTCTGGTCGAGCGTGGCCAGCGTCGCGCAGCACAGGATGAGCGCGACCAGCCAGGAGCGCTTCGGGCCACCGCCGCCGGCCTTGGTCTCGAGGCTGCCGCGGCGGTTGAGCCGCTCCCGCGGCGTACGGACCATGGGTTTGGGGCCTTTGCGTTGTTCCAGCCCTTTGCGCAGACGTTCGCTGGGGCGGGGGCTCAGCAACGACACGTCACCATCTCCTGTTCTCGTTCACCAGGACGGGGCGGAGCACGTCGTAGTCCTCGACGCAGCGGCCGGCGCCCATCGCGACCGAGGTCAGCGGGGACTCGGCGACGTGGACGGGCATGCCGGTCTCGTGGCGCAGGCGCTCGTCGAGCCCGCGCAGGAGGGCGCCGCCGCCGGTGAGCACGATGCCGCGGTCCATGATGTCGCCGGCCAGCTCGGGCGGCGTCTGGTCGAGGGTGGACCGGACGGCGTCGAAGATGTCGTGCAGCGGCTCCTCGATCGCCTTGCGCACCTCGGCGCTCGAGACGGTCACGGTGCGCGGCAGGCCGCTGACCAGATCTCTTCCCCTGATCTCGGCCTCGGGCTCGTTGGGCAGCGGCCAGACCGAGCCGAGGGTCATCTTGACCTCCTCGGCGGTGCGCTCGCCCAGGAGCAGCGCGTGCTCCTTCTTCAGCCAGGTCATGATCGCGTTGTCGAGCTGGTGGCCGGCGGTCCTGATCGACTGCGAGGTGACGATGCCGCCGAGGCTGATCACCGCGACCTCGGTGGTGCCGCCGCCGATGTCGACGACCATGTTGCCGGTCGGCAGGTGCACCGGGAGCCCGGCGCCGATCGCGGCCGCCATCGGCTCCTCGATGATGTTCACCATCCGGGCACCGGACTGGTAGCCGGCCTCCTTCACCGCGCGGATCTCGACCGCGGTGATCCCGGACGGGACGCAGATGACCATCCGCGGCTTGGCGAAGTAGCGGCGGCGGTGGACCTGATGGATGAAGTAGCGGAGCATCTGCTCGGTTGCCTCGAAGTCGGCGATCACGCCGTCCTTCAGCGGTCGCAGCGCGACGATGTCGTCAGGTGTACGTCCCAGCATCTTCTTGGCCTCATGGCCGACGGCGACCATCTCGCCGGTGTTCTTGTTGAGCGCGACCACACTCGGCTCATCGACAAGGACACCCTTGCCGCGGACGTAGACGAGTGTGTTTGCGGTGCCGAGGTCCACCGCCATGTCACGTCCAATGATGCTCGCCATACGTCCTCGCGTTCCCGGGGCGCCGCGTCGGGGATCTGTGCTGCAGGATGCGGGCCTGCCGACGAGGCTACGAAGGTCCGAGCCTCAATCCGGAGAGGCTCGCCGAAACCGCAACGATACGGGGTCCATCCATGCCGCCGAACCAGGGGATGCCTGTGTTCACCGGGTGTTGCGGAACGGCTCACAGAGGCCGGCGAAAGCCGTCTCCAGGGCAAATGAGAGCTCGCGCCGGTAGAGCTACCGGCGCGATCTCAGGTCAGATTCTCAGGCGCCGAACCAGAGCTTGATCTCGCGGTCGGCAGACTCGGGTGAGTCGGAGCCGTGGACGAGGTTCTCGCGGTTGGAGAGGGAGAAGTCGCCGCGGATGGTGCCCGGGGCGGCCTTGCGGCCGTCGGTGGCACCGTTGAGCGCGCGGACGACCTCGATCGCCTCGTCGCCCTCGAGGACGGCGGCGACGAGCGGGCCGGAGGTGACGAAGTCACGCAGCGGCGGATACCACGGCTGCTCGACGTGCTCGGCGTAGTGCTCGTCGGCCATGCCCGCGTCGATGGTGCGGTGCTCCAGTTTCACGATCGAGAGGCCCTTGGCCTCGTAGCGGGACAGGATCTCCCCCACCAGGCCCCGGCGGACGGCGTCGGGCTTCAGGATCACGAACGTGCGCTGCGTCATGGGGGCGAGCGTATCGGGGAGGGCCGGTCCGGGCACGTTCGGGCCCATCGCCGTTGAGCCACGTTGAGACCATGTCGGTGGGATGCGGCAGGATGGCGCTCCGTGACGACAACCCCATCAGCTCCGACGCTCGCAGACTCGATGGCCGCCATCCCGGCCCGCATCGCCGAAGATCTCGGGGTGCGCCCGGCGCAGGTGACCGCAGCGGTCGCCCTGCTCGACGAGGGCTCGACGGTGCCGTTCATCGCGCGCTACCGCAAGGAGGTGACCGGCGGCCTCGACGACGCCCAGCTGCGTACGTTGGAGGAGCGCCTCGGCTACCTGCGCGACCTGGAGGAGCGGCGTGCCGCCGTGCTCGCCGAGATCGCGAAGCAGGACAAGCTCACCCCCGAGCTGCAGGCCTCGATCCTCGCCGCCGACACGAAGGCGCGGCTGGAGGACATCTACCTGCCGTTCAAGCCGAAGCGGCGCACCAAGGCGATGATCGCCCGCGAGAACGGGCTCGAGCCGCTGGCCGACGGGCTGCTGGCCGACCCGACCATGGACCCGGTCGTCGAGGCGGAGAAATACCTCGGGGAGCAGGTCGCCGACACCAAGGCCGCGCTCGACGGCGCTCGCGCGATCCTGGTCGAGCGGTTCGGCGAGGACGCCGACCTGATCGGCACGCTGCGGGAGCGGATGTGGAAGCAGGGCCGTCTGGTGACCCGCGTCCGCGAGGGTCGCGAGAACGACCCGGCCGCGGCGAAGTTCTCCGACTACTTCGAGTTCTCGGAGGCGTACGCCTCGCTGCCGTCGCACCGCACCCTGGCCGTTCTCCGAGCGGAGAAGGAGGAGGTGCTCGACGTCACCCTGTCCCCCTACGCCGAGGAGCCTGTGCCGGGCGAGGTGACCGACTACGAGCGCTCGATCGCTTCTCGTTTCGGGATCACGGACTCCGGCCGTCCGGCCGACAAGTGGCTGGCGGAGACGGTGCGGTGGGCCTGGCGTACGCGGATCCTCTTTCGCCTCGAACTCGACATGCGCACCCGGATCCGCACCGCCGCCGAGGAGGCCGCGATCGCGGTCTTCGCCGACAACCTGCGCGACCTGCTGCTGGCCGCGCCGGCCGGCACGCGGGCCACGATGGGTCTCGACCCCGGCATCCGGACGGGCGTGAAGGTGGCCGTGGTGGACGCGACCGGGAAGGTGGTCGACACCTCGACGGTCTACCCGCACGAGCCGCGGCGCGACTGGGACGGATCGCTGGCGACGCTGGCCAAGCTGGCGAAGAAGCACTCGGTCGACCTGATCGCGATCGGCAACGGCACCGCCTCGCGCGAGACCGACAAGCTCGCCGCCGACCTGCTCAAGCTGCTGCCGGACCTGAAGATGACCAAGGTGATGGTCTCCGAGGCGGGCGCCTCGGTCTACTCCGCCTCGGCCTACGCCTCCGCCGAGCTTCCGGAGCTCGACGTGTCGCTGCGTGGAGCTGTGTCGATCGCGCGCCGCCTTCAGGACCCGCTGGCCGAGCTGGTGAAGATCGAGCCGAAGTCGATCGGCGTCGGGCAGTACCAGCACGACCTGCCCGAATACGGCCTCTCCAAGTCCTTGGACGCGGTCGTCGAGGACTGCGTGAACGGCGTCGGCGTCGACCTCAACACCGCCTCGGCGCCGCTGCTGCGCCGGGTCTCGGGGATCACCGAGTCGCTCGCCTCGGCGATCGTCGCGCACCGCGACGCCAACGGCCCGTTCCGCACCCGTCGCGAGCTCACCAAGGTGGCGCGGCTCGGTCCGAAGGCGTTCGAGCAGGCGGCCGGGTTCCTCCGGATCCGCGGCGGTGACGACCCGCTCGACATGTCCGGCGTGCATCCGGAGGCCTATCCGGTGGTCAACCGCATCCTCGACAAGGCGTCGGCGGACATCGGATCGCTGATCGGCAACGCCTCTGCGCTGAAGTCGCTGAAGCCGTCGGAGTTCGTCGACGAGAAGTTCGGCCTGCCGACCATCACGGACATCCTCGCCGAGCTCGAGAAGCCCGGCCGCGACCCGCGCCCGGAATTCAAGACGGCGACCTTCGACGACTCGGTCCACGCCGTCTCCGATCTGCGCCCGGGCATGGTGCTCGAGGGCACGGTCACCAACGTGGCTGCCTTCGGTGCCTTCGTCGACGTCGGTGTGCACCAGGACGGCCTCGTCCACATCTCCGCGATGTCGGACAAGTTCGTCGAGGACCCGCGCGACGTGGTCCGCTCCGGTGACGTGGTCCGTGTGAAGGTCCTGGAGGTCGACGAGGCTCGCAAGCGGATCTCGCTCACGCTCCGCCTCTCCGACGACGCGCCCGCGCCGGGTGAGCCGAAGGCTGCCGGTGGCGGCAACCGTGGCCAGCGCGGTGGCGGTGGTGCCGGGAAGGGCAAGCCGCGTGGCAAGGGCGGCGGTCGTCCGCAGGGTCGCCCGGCTCCGGCGCCCGCCAACAGCGCTATGGCCGACGCGCTGCGCCGCGCAGGGCTCTCCTAGGTCTCTCCTAGGTCGCTGGGGAGGAGATCTGCACGAGACCTGCACATCTCCTCCCCGCATCCTCCCGACTCCGCGCCCTAGGTTCGGAGCATGACCTCCAAGAACCTGTACGTGCTCGGCGGGATCGCCGCCGTCGGCACCGCGATCCTTCTCGTCCTCGGCGCCGGTGCGCTCGGGATCATCGGCGACGGCGGGCGCGCGGACATGATGTACCTCGCCCCCATCGCCATCGTCGTGCTCGGCGCGCTCGTGGT
>JALZDD010000574.1 GCA_030862715.1 Actinomycetota bacterium
CAGGAGGCCGCGCGGCGGCCCCACCCGATGCAGCGGGGCAACGAGCGGCTGCTGGACGCGCTCGAGCGGGAGCGGGTGGTGCTGGCCAACCTGCGTGGCGCCGCCGACCTGGTCATCGACACGACCCAGCTCAACGTGCACCAGCTCACCGCGAGGATCGCGGAGGCGTTCGGCACCCCGGAGCGGACCACCCTGAAGGTGTCCGTGGTGAGCTTCGGGTTCAAGTACGGGATCCCGGTCGACGCCGACTTCATGGCCGACATGCGTTTCCTGCCCAACCCGCACTGGGTGCCCGAGCTGAAGGACGGCAACGGACGTGACAACCCCGACGTCGCCGCCTACGTCTACTCGCGCCCTGGTGCGGAGGAGTTCCTGAGCGGGTATGTTCCGGTGCTCATCGGAGTGACCAAGGGCTATCTCCACGAAGGAAAGAGGTTCATGCGCGTGGCAATCGGGTGCACGGGTGGCAAGCACCGCAGCGTGGCGATGGCGGAGGAGATCTCCAGGCGGCTGCGAGATGCCGGCCTTGATGCGAAGGCGATCCACCGAGACCTCGGGCGGGAGTGAGAGTGGCCGGGGCCGACCGACCCGGAGCAGATGCCCAGGCCGTCGTCGCCCTGGGGGGAGGGCACGGACTGCATGCCTCGTTGAGCGCGCTGCGGCTGCTCGTCGACGACCTGACCGTCGACCAGCTCACCGCGATCGTCACGGTCGCCGACAACGGCGGCTCCAGCGGCCGGCTCCGACGTGAGTTCGGCGTGCTCCCGCCGGGCGACCTCCGGATGGCCCTCGCCGCCCTGTGCGGCGCGGACCGCTGGGGAGACACCTGGGCACAGGTGCTGCAGCACCGCTTCGCCGGCGAGGGCGAGATGCGCGGCCACAACCTCGGCAACCTGCTGATCGTGGGCCTGTGGGAGCAGCTCGGCGACCACGTCGAAGCCCTCGACTGGGTCGGCCGTCTGTTGGGCGCCAAGGGCCGAGTCCTGCCGATGGCGCTGGTGCCGATGGACATCGTCGCCGAGGTCAGCGGGCTCGTCCCCGGCGATCCGGAGGCCAGGCTGGAGATCAGCGGGCAGGTCGAGGTCGCCACCACCGACGGCCGGATCGAGTCGATCCAGCTGGTCCCCGACAACCCGCCGGCCGCCCCCGACGCCGTCAAGGCGATCTGCGACGCCGAGTGGGTGTTCCTGGGCCCCGGCTCCTGGTTCACCTCGGTCCTGCCTCACCTGATGGTCCGCGCCCTGCGCGAGGCCCTGGTCGCGACCTCCGCGAAGATCGTCGTCGTGCTCAACCTCGGCGAGCAGCCGGGGGAGACCACCGGCTTCGGCCCCGCCGAGCACCTCTCGGTCCTCCTCGACCACGCCCCCGATCTCCGCATCCACACCGTCCTCGTCGACTCCTCCCTCGACGGTCTCGACGACCTGTCGCGGGTGGCTGAGAAGTGCGGTGCGCAGGTCGAGGTCGCCGACGTCGCCGTCGGCGACGGGACCCCTCGCCACGACCCGGAGCGGCTCGCCGCTGCGTACGCGAGGGTGATCGGGGCGGGCTAGGCAACGGCGCCGGCCGGGTCGGCTGGATCGGTCCGACGCTTCCCAAGGTGGAGGACCTCTCGGACGAAGAGGCTTGCC
Organism: Actinomycetota bacterium; assembly: GCA_030862715.1. Next base: position 1,629 of record JALZDD010000574.1, read on the forward strand.
GCGATGAGCCCGAGGACGACGAAGACGGCGCCATCGACCCGGTAGCCCCAATCAGGGGTCCCGAGACGTCCTTCGAACAGCGGGGCGCCGCCCACGAGCCTCGTCATGCCGTTCGTGCCTTGCAGAAGGCCGAGGATGAGGAGTGCGATGGCGTTCCACCAGGTCGGGTCGAGGCCGGAGTCCCGGACCAGACGGAGGAACAGCCAGACGATGGCACCGAGGAGGCCCAGGTCGATCCCGACGACGAGAAGCAGGAACGGCCACGACTCGTTCCTGTACTCCGCTGATGTCAACGTCCCGAAGGGACTGGGGCCACAGCAGAAGAAGAGAACGAAGGCCGGCCCGGTGACGGACGTGGACGATCGGGGCTGCTCGGGCGGATTCGGCACAGCCGCGGACAGTAGCCCGTACCCGCCCTCCTATTCCCGATAATGCGTCATAGGGCGACCCGAGCGCCGTCGCACTCTGCGTAAGCCTCGCTCTGGCCCCACACGGAGTGCTCTGACGTGGAACCGATTCGAGGGTCGTTGACAACAATGAAAGACTCTCCGACATGGCGATGACGGGACAGGTGAAGGCCGAGCTGGCCTCCACTCAGATCACCAAGACATGCTGCCGGAAGGCAGAGGTTGCCTCGACGT
>JALZDD010000587.1 GCA_030862715.1 Actinomycetota bacterium
CGCACGATCGCGTACATGCCGGCCTCTCCCACCAGGCGCAGGAACCGCGGCAGGTCGAGGATGCCGTCGGTGTCGAAGACGCCCGGGCGGGGGTTGTGGGCGTTCCACGGCACGTAGGTCTCGATGGTGTTGAGGCCCATCAGCCTGGCCTTCTCGATCCGGTCCGCCCAGTGGTCGGGGTGGACCCGGAAGTAGTGCAGCGCGCCGGAGAGGATCCGGAACGGCTCACCGTCGAGGAGGAAGTCGGTCTCGCCGATCGTGAACTCGGGCATGCCTACCTCTCGCGAGATGACAGCCGCCGCTCCGCGAGGTGCGGCGGCTGTCGGTCCCGTCAGTCGTGGGTCAGTTGACGCTGAAGCCCTGCTCGTCGCCGTACTTCACGAGCGATTCCTGCCAGGCTCCCAGGCCGTCTTCGAGGGCGGAGTGGGTCTGGTAGGACTTGCCGACGGTGTCGCCGTAGATCGTGTCGGCGTAGAGCTGGTACGGCAAGTACTCCCAGCCCTCGACCACCTGGGTGGCCGCGTCGGTGAGCACCTGGTTGACCGGCTGGCCACCGAAGTAGTCGGACTTCTTGTCGACGAACGCCGGGTCCTGCAGGTCCGCGACCGTGGCCGGGAAGCCACCGCTCTCCAGGAACGGCTCGACGCCCTCCTCGTGGTTGAGCCAGCGCACGAACGCCGCCGCCAGCGCGGGGTTCTCACTCTGCTCCAGCACCGACTGGGTGCTGCCGCCGTTCTCGGAGGTCGCCGGCTGCCCGTCGTACGTCGGCATCGGCGCGGCCCGCCACTTGCCCGCACCGTCGGGCACGGACTGCTCGAACACGCCGGGTGCCCAGGCACCGAGACCGATGGACGCGATGGTCCCGTCACCCAGCGCCTTGTACCACTCCTCGGTCCAGCCGGGGATGGTGCAGACCAGCTCGTCCTCGATGAGCTGGTTCCACACGCCCGTCCACTTCTGCGTGCCCTCGTCCTGCAGATCGATCGTGACGCTCTCGCCGTCGGACTGGAACGGCGTGCCACCGGCCTGCCAGATCATGCTCGTGGTGAACCCGGCGTCACCGCTGTCGTTGGTGATGCACTGCGACGGGTTCGCCTTCTTGATGGTCCGGGCGGCCTCGACGTACTCGTCCCAGGTGGTCGGCACGTCGAGCTTGTGCTCGTCGAAGACCTGCTGGTTGTAGAAGAGCGCCATCGGGCCGGAGTCCTGCGGCAGCCCGTAGAGGCCCTCGCCGGCCTGCACCGAGGCCCAGGTCGACGGCGTGTAGTCCGACTCGAACTCGTCGAAGCCGTACTGGCGCAGGTCGACCAGATCGCCGGGCAGCGCGAACTGCGGCAGCGCCTTGTACTCGACCTGCGCGACGTCGGGGCCGCCGGAGCCGGCCTTGATCGCATTCTGCAGCTTCGTGTAGTGGTCGTTGCCGGTGCCGGCGTTGACCAGCTTCACATCGACATTCGGGTACTGGTCCTCGAACGCCGCCACCTGGGCCTCGGCGGACGGGGTCCACGTCCAGTAGGTGATGGTGCCCCCCTTCTCGAGGGCGGCGTCGAGGTCTGCGGCCGTGCCTTCGGCTCCGCCGCCGCCCCCGTCGTCCGAGCCGCAGCCGGCGAGCACGGAGGCGGCTGTGAGGGCTGCCGCGAGAAGGGCGATCCGGCGGGATCTGCGCCCATTGGTGATCAACATGGCGTTCCTTTCATTTCACTGTTTGACGCTTCCCGCGCTCAAGCCGGACTGCCAGAACCGCTGGAGGAGGAGGAAGGCGATGACGAGCGGGGCGATGGTCAGCAGGGAGCCTGTGACCACCAGGTTGTAGACAGGCTGCGCGTTCGCGCCGGTCGCCTGAGCGCTCCACTGGGTGAGGCCCACGGTGAGCGGATAGAGCTTCGGCTCGCTCAGCATGATCAGTGGCAGGAAGTAGTTGTTCCACGTCGAGACGACGGCGAACAGCAGCACCGTGACGATGCCGGGAGCGAGCAGGCGCAGAGAGACCGTGAAGAAGATCCGAATCTCGCCGGCGCCGTCGATGCGCGCCGCCTCGAGCAGCTCATCCGGTACGGCGTCGGCGGCGTAGACCCACATCAGGTAGAGGCCGAACGGGCTGATCAGCGACGGGATGATGATCGCCCATACCGTGTTGGTGAGCCCCATGTTCGAGAACATCAGGAACGTCGGCACGGCCAGCGCGGTGCCGGGCACGGCCACCGCGCCGATGATGACGGCGAAGACCGCCCGCCGTCCGGGGAAGCGGTACTTGGCCAGGCCGTAACCGGCCGCTGTGGCCAGCAGGGTCGCGCCGCCGGCACCCACCACGACGTAGAGAAGGGTGTTCGCCAGCCAGCGCAGGAAGATGCCGTCGCGGTAGGTCAGCGTGTCGCGGATGTTGCTGAAGAACGCGAACTCATCGCCGACCCACAGTCCCGGGCTCGAGAACAGGTCCGCCTGTGTCTTGGTGGCACTCAGGATCAGCCACGCCAGCGGCACCAGCGTGTAGACGAGGAACAGCGCCATCAGCACGGTCAGCAGCGGCGAACGTCGCGGCGCCAGCGGCGACGTGCTCACCCGGCTCGTCATTTCATCGCCTCTCGTGAGCCGCGGAGCTGGACGGC
>JALZDD010000261.1 GCA_030862715.1 Actinomycetota bacterium
ACGAACGGCGGCTTGGTGAGCTGGAAGATCTCGCGGCGGCCGCGTACGTCGATGCCGATCTCGGCCTCGGGGTTGACCGTGGTCGAGATGAGCACCAGGCCGACGCCCTTCTTCAGCGTGGGCGAGAAGGTGCCGGAGGTGACCTCGCCGACCGGCACGTCGGCGGTCAGGGACGCGGTCATGTGTGGACGTGGGATGCCTCGGCCGACGGCGACGATGCCGCGCAGGGCGCGCTTCGGGCCGGCCTCCTTCTCGGCGACCAGCTTGTCGCGGCCCCAGAAGGCGTCCTTCTTCCAGCCGACGGCCCAGCCGAGCCCGGCCTCGTTGGGAGTGACGTCGAGGGCGATGTCCTGACCGTGGAGCGGGTAGCCCATCTCCGTACGCAGCGTGTCGCGGGCACCGAGGCCGCACGGCACCGCGCCCAACTCCTCGCCCCGGGACAGCAGCGCGTCCCAGAGCGCGCCGGCAGCCTCGTTGGCGACGATCAGCTCGTAGCCGCGCTCCCCCGAGTAGCCGGAGCGGCACACGACGACGCCGATCTCGTCACCGAGTACGTCGGGAGCGGCCGCCTCCACGAAGGACATGTATTCGTGGCCGGCCGGCAGCCCGACCGCCTCGAGCAACTCGTCGGACTTCGGTCCCTGGACGGCGAGCACCGCATAGTCACGGTGGTGGTCGGCGAGGGTGATCCCCTCGGGCGCAGCCTCTTGGAGCCGGCGTACGACCTCCGGGGTGTTGGCGGCGTTGGGGACGATCAGGACGTGCTCGTCGTCGCGGTAGTAGGCGATCAGGTCGTCGACGATGCCGCCGGTCTCCTCATCGCAGCACAGCGTGTACTGGGCCTTGCCCGGCTTGATCCGGTTGAGGTCGTTGGTGAAGGACGCGTTGACGAAGTCGGCCGCACCCGGCCCGCTGATCATGACCTTGCCCAGGTGGCTGACGTCGAAGACCCCGACGGCCTCACGGACCGCCGCGTGCTCCTTGACGACGCCCGAGTACTCCAGCGGCATCGACCAGCCGCCGAACTCACCGAACTTCGCGCCGAGTCCGACGTGGTTTTCGTGCAGAGGGGACTGGAGCAGCTCCGACCCGCCCCCCGTGGAGGTCTCTTCAGCCATACCGCGAACTTATCGCACCAGGCCGACACTCCCCTGTCCGCGCCCCCTCCGGGCGTGCCACACCTAGACTGCACGGCGTGACCCTGCCTGACATCACCTACACGCTGCGTACCGCCTCCCCCGCCAAGACCCGTGCGGAGGCGGTCGTCGTCGGCGTCGGCCAGGGCGCGAAGGCTGTCGAGGTGACCGTCGGGGCGGAGGACGTCCAGGCCGCCTATGGCCGCCGGTGGCGCGGGATGCTCGCGACGCTCGGCGTCAGCGGCAAGGCCGGCGAGGTCACCCGCCTGCCCGCAGGGAACGAGATCGGCGCCCAGCTCCTCGTGCTGGTCGGGCTCGGCAAGCCCGGTGCGGACGGGACCTACTCGACCGATGCCGTACGCCGCGCCGCCGGCGCCGCCGCCCGCGCGGTGCCCAACGCGACCTCCGTCGCCGTGTCCCTTCCGGCCGACACCCCTGATCTGGTGCGTGCCGTCACCGAGGGCTACGTCCTCGGCGGCTACACCTTCACGACCTATAGGTCGAGCTCAGCCAAGTCGGGCACGGGCAAGTCGGGCGGGGAGAGCAACGGGCCGAGCGATGTCGCGATCCTGAGCGCGATCGCGCGGCGTACGGACGCTGTCACCGCCTTCGAGGAGGCGCAGATCCTGGCGCAGGCGGTCGCCGGCACCCGCGAGTGGGTCAACGTCCCGCCCGCCGACCTGACTCCCCCGGCGTTCGCCGATGCCATCGCCCACGTGGCCGGGCTGGTCGAGTGCGTCGAGACCACCGTCTACGACGAGGAACAGCTCGCCGAGCTCGGCTGCGGCGGCATCCTCGCCGTGGGCATGGGCTCGGCCGCCAAGCCGCGCCTGGTCGAGCTCACCTACTCCCCCGACGAGAGTCGCGGCCACATCGCGCTGGTCGGCAAGGGCATCACCTTCGACTCCGGCGGCCTCACGATCAAGCCGGGCAGCTCGATGTCCACGATGAAGTCGGACATGGCCGGCGCTGCCGCGGTGGCCCAGGCGACGTTCGCGATCGCCCGCCTCGGGCTGCCGGTGAAGGTATCCGCGTTCGTGCCGATGGCGGAGAACATGGTCTCCGGCTCGTCCTACCGGCCCGGCGACGTGGTCACCCACTACGGCGGCACGACCGTCGAGGTCTCCAACATGGACGCCGAGGGACGGATGGTCCTCGCCGACGCCCTGGTGCGGGCGACCGAGGTCTCACCGGACCTGATCATCGACGTCGCCACGCTCACCGGCCACATGGTGATGGCGCTGGGCGACCGGGTCAGCGGCGTACTCGGCTCCGAGGACGTCGTCGACCGCGTTCTCGCCGCCGCCGACGTCGCCGGCGAGCAGATGTGGCCGATGCCCATCCCGGAATGGATGGACGAGCGAATCCGTTCCTCCAAGGTGGCCGACCTCAACCAGCACGACTGGATCCGCTGGGGCGGTGGGCTGTACGCCGCCGCCTTCCTGCGCGAGTTCACCGGCGGTCTCCCCTGGGCCCATCTCGACATCGCCGGACCCTCCTTCAACAGTGGGGGCGCCTCGGGCCATCTCACTCCCGGAGGCACGGGTGTGGCGGTGGCAACACTGGTGGACTACGTACGCGAGATGGCTACCGATCAGTAGTGGTCCGGTTGACACAGCGCTGCGGGGGTAGTGACAAGATGGGCTCCGTGATCGACGCCCTTGGCCGCACATCTGGCGGCATCATGAGTGCGTCGGGCAGGTGTCGGCCCAGACCGATGCGACTCTCTCCTCGCCGAGCCCTCGTGCTCGGTCGTGGTGACGCGCGTGTCCGGACATACAAGTAGAGCAACGAACAGACGTAGAACGAAGGAATCCATGGCCACCGAAGTAACTCTCCCGGCACTCGGCGAGTCCGTCACCGAGGGCACCGTCACCCGCTGGCTCAAGCAGGTCGGTGACACGGTCGCCGTGGATGACGCGCTGCTCGAGGTCTCCACCGACAAGGTCGACACCGAGATCCCTTCGCCGGTCGCCGGCACCCTGCTCGAGATCAAGGTCGCCGAGGACGAGACCGTCGAGGTCGGCGCCGTGCTCGCGCTCGTCGGTGACGCCGGCGCCGCTCCGGCTGCCGAGCCTGCGCCCGCCGCCCCGGCCCCGGAGCCCACTCCCGAGCCCGAGCCCGAGCCGACTCCTGCCCCGGAGCCCGAGCCCGCTCCGGCCGCCGCCGCACCGGCGCCGGCTCCTGCTGCCCCTGCTCCGGCCCCGGCCGCGCCCGCCCCCACTGCTCCGGCTCCTGCGACCCCGGCTCACGCTGCGCCGTCCACCGATGGCTCCCCGGCGATCCAGCCCGGCGGCTACGTGACCCCGCTCGTACGCAAGCTCGCGGCCCAGCACAACGTCGACCTCGAGACCGTCCAGGGCTCGGGCGTCGGTGGCCGCATCCGCAAGGAGGACATCCTCCAGGCGGCCGCTGCCAAGTCGGCTCCTGCCGCTGCCCCGGCCGCCGCAGCTCCGGCGGCCTCGGCCGCGCCGGCCGCTTCCTCCGCCGCTCCCGCGGCCCCGTCGCCGCTGCGTGGCACCACGGAGAAGATCTCGCGCCTGCGCAAGGTGATCGCCGAGCGGATGACCGAGTCGCTGCACACCGCGGCGCAGCTGACCCAGGTCATGGAGGTCGATGTCACCAACATCGCCCGCCTCCGTGAGGCCAACAAGGCTGGGTTCCTGCAGCGCGAGGGCGTCAAGCTCACCTACCTGCCGTTCTTCGCCAAGGCCGCGATCGACGCGCTCAAGGTGCACCCGAAGCTCAACGCCGGGATCGACATCGAGGCCGGCACGGTCACCTACTACGACCGCGAGAACATCGCCTTCGCCGTCGACACCGAGAAGGGTCTGCTGACCCCGGTCGTCAAGGACGCGGGCGACCTCTCGATCGCCGGCATCGCGAAGAAGATCGCCGACGTGGCCGACCGCACGCGCAACAACAAGATCACCCCGGACGAGCTCTCCGGCGGCACCTTCACGATCACCAACCTGGGTTCGTTCGGTGCGCTCTTCGACACCCCGATCATCAACCAGCCGCAGGTCGCCATCCTCGGCCCGGGTGCTGTCGTGAAGCGCCCGGTCGTCATCGACGACCCGGACCTGGGCGAGACGATCGCGGTGCGCTACATGGTCAACGTCGCGCTGACCTACGACCACCGTCTGGTCGACGGCGCCGACGCCGGCCGCTTCCTCCAGGACGTCAAGAAGCGCCTCGAGGCAGCTCAGTTCGAGCTCTGAGCCGATAAACGACGAGCGGCGCGGTCCCCACGGGGTCCGCGCCGCTCGTCATCTCACCCGGTGACGGCTACATGTCCATGTCGGACATGTCGGTGATCTTCCCGCTCGGCTTCTCGATGGTCACTGGCTCGCCGTGAGCGGACAGGTCGAAGACGATGTTCCCGGAGTCTCCGCCGTCCATCCTCAGGCGTACCAGCCGACCCTCGGAGTCGACGTTGACATCAACAGTCGAGCCCTCCGCTCCGAAGTCCGACTCACCCGCGTCGAACGTGTAGTGGGCGGTGTCGACGCTGTCGATCGTCTCCTGCCCGACGTACGTCGTGGTGTCCGCGGAGATCGCGTGGGTGACGGAGTCCAGGAAGAGGTTGGGCGCCGGCATCATCGCGGACATCACGGTGGCGAACCCGCCCATCACCCATTCGCCATCCATGCTGGCGTACGCGGTGTCGTCGAGAGTGACGAACTCGACCGTGCTCGGTCCGTCGTCACCGCTGATCTCGCCCTTCACGTGGAAGGCCATCGGGTCCTGCTGATAGTCGCCTTCGCCCGTTCCGGCGATCTTCTCGCCCTCCTCGACGGCGTTGATCTCCATGTCGACGTGGACGGTCGACATGGACTCGGCGGCCGCCTTCACGACCTTCATGGCCTCGGACGCCGACAGCGTGGTGCCGGGCTCGATCGAGGGTGCGGCATCGGCTGCGGAAGCCGTGTCTTTCGCGTCGCTGCCGCTCTCACCGCACGCCGCAACGGTGCAGGTCGCGGTCAGAGCGAGGACGGCCGCCGCGAGGCGGCGACGGTTCTGGGTGGTACGCACGTCTGTGTGCCTTTCAAGACTGATCCGAAGACCGATCGCTCCCGAGCGCGGCCAGTCGAAACAGGCGCATTCTGCACACAGCCTCTTTACCCCCGCGGGGATATCGCCAAACCGTTATCCAGCCGAGCCGGCGTTTCACCGTTCCGGTCACTGCCCGGCTCGCTCGGCCCGGGGCGTACGATCTCGGTGTGACTGAGCTGCGCTTCGTTGAGGTCGGGACGATCGACTATCTGGACGCCTGGGAGCTGCAGAAGCAGGTCCACCAGCGCGTCGTGGACCGCGAAGAGCCCGACACGGTGCTGCTGCTCGAGCACCCGCCGACCTACACCGCGGGGAAGCGTACGAAGCCGGAGGACCGGCCCGCGGATCCCGGCGGCGCACCGGTGATCGACGTCGACCGCGGCGGTGAGGTGACCTTCCACGGTCCCGGCCAGATCGTCGCCTACCCGATCGTGCGGCTGCCGGAGAAGGTCAAGGTCGTCGACTTCGTACGCCGCCTGGAGCAGGCGATGATCCGCACCTGCGCCGAGTTCGGCGTCACCGCCTACCGCGTCCCAGGCCGCAGCGGCGTATGGCTGCCCGCGGGCGAGACCCCGGACGGCGTACGCCGCCTGGAGCGCAAGGTCGGGGCGATCGGGCTGCGGGTCAGCCAGCACGTGACCATGCACGGCATCGCGCTCAACTGCGACGTAGACCTGGGCTGGTACGAGCGATTCGTGCCGTGCGGGATCTCCGACGCAGGGGTCACCACGCTCTCGATCGAGACAGGGCGCCAGATCAGCAACGCCGAGGCGATGCCGGTGCTCCACGCGCAGATCGCGGAGATGCTCTCCTGGCGCGACTACGAGCAGGGCCCGAGCCTCGAGGCACGGCCCGACCCCGCGAAGACTCCCCGGGTCCCGCTGCTCTCCCCCAGCCTGGGCTGAGCGGGGCTGGCCGCGGCCGGTGTGACCGACCAGTAGCCGCCTGCCTTCGAGGTTCCACCACCACGCGGCGTACCCTTGTGGGGTGACTCAAGCTCCTGCCCCAGAAGGTCGCAAGCTCCTCCGTCTCGAGGTCCGCAACGCGCAGACTCCGATCGAACGCAAACCGGAGTGGATCAAGACCAAAGC
>JALZDD010000611.1 GCA_030862715.1 Actinomycetota bacterium
CTACATCGACGGCTCGACCAGCAACTCGCTCCTCGAGCTGACGCTCGGCTACAACGGCGTCGGCCGGCTCAACGGCGGCGACTACGGCGGCCTCGGCAACGCCGGCTTCTCCAGCGCGGCCGGGATCCTGCGGCTCTTCCAGGGCGTGTCCGGCGGCATGGTCTCCTGGCTGCTCCCCGCGGCGCTGCTCCTCCTCGTCACCGGGCTCGTCGCGCTGCGGAAGGCGCCGCGCACCGACCTGACCCGCGCCGCGCTGATGCTCAGCGGCGCCTCGATGCTCGTCACCGGCCTGGTCTTCTCCTTCATGGAGGGCATCTACCACGACTACTACGTGGTCGGGCTGGCTCCGTGGATCGCGATCACCGCCGTTGTCGGCGCGATGATCATGTGGCGTGACCGCGACAACCTCTTCGCCCGGATCACTCTCGCGGTCGCGATGGCCGGCAGCGCCGTGTGGGGCTGGGTGCTCCTCGGACAGTCGGGTGAGCAGCCGTACGACGCGCTGCGCTGGCCCGTCCTGATCATCGGTCTCGGCGTCGCCGCCGCGTTCGTCTTCGCGGACAGGCTTACCCGCCGGGCCGCGTCGGCGGTCCTCGCGGTGGCAGCCGTGACCGTGGGCCTCGGGCCCGCGGCGTACGCGATCCAGACGATCGGCACCGCCCACACCGGCTCGATCGTGACGGCCGGTCCGTACGAGGGCGGCGGCATGGGCGGGATGCGCGGTGGTCGCCCAGGTGGCGCCGGCGGCCCCGGTGCTCAGACCCAGAACGGCACACCGCCGACCGGCCAGCCCCAGCAGATGCCCGGCGGGATGCGCGGCGGCGGAATGATGGGCGGCGGTGCGGTCGACGAGGAGCTCGCCGAGGCGGTGAGCACCAACGCCGGCCACTACACCTGGGTGGCCGCGACGATCGGTTCCCAGACCGCGGCCGGCCTCCAGCTCGAGACCGGCGAGGCTGTGATGGCGATCGGCGGCTTCAACGGCACCTCGAACAGCATCACGCTCGAGCAGTTCCAGGAGTACGTCGCCAACGGCGAGATCCACTACTTCATCGCCGGCGGCGGAATGGGCGGCATGAGAGGCGGAGGCGGCAACGACGAGACTTCCAGCGCCTCCGAGATCAGCGCCTGGGTGACGGAGAACTTCACCGAGACCACGATCGGCAGCTCCACGGTCTACGACCTGACCGAGGGGGCCGCATGACCGCGGACACGACACTCGCGAGCGGCCTGCGGGTCGTCGACGAGAAACGACTGCTGACGACGATCGACCTGGTGATCCCGGTCCACAACGAGGAGAAAGGCCTGGAGGAGTCCGTACGCCACCTCGACGGCTACCTGCGCACTCTGCCCTACTCCACGACGGTCACGATCGCCGACAACGCCAGCACCGACGGCACCTGGGAGATCGCGGAACGGCTCGCGACCGAGATCACCCGGGTCCGCGCGATCCACCTCGATGAGAAGGGCCGCGGACGAGCGCTCAAGGCGGCCTGGTCGACCTCGCGGGCGGAGGTGGTCGGCTACATGGACGTCGACCTCTCCACCGACCTGCGCGCCCTGCCGCCCCTGCTCGCCCCGCTGCTCTCCGGCCACTCCGATGTCGCGATCGGATCACGGCTGGCCCGCGGAAGCCGGATCGAGCGGGGCCCGAAGCGCGACTTCCTGTCCAAGAGCTACAACCTGCTGCTTCGCGGCATCCTGTCCGCGGAGTTCACCGACGCACAGTGCGGCTTCAAGGCGATCCGCCGCGACGTCGCCGAGAAGCTGCTCCCGCTGATCGAGGACGACAGCTGGTTCTTCGACACCGAGCTCCTCGTCCTCGCCTCCGAGGCCGGGCTGCGCGTGCACGAGGTGCCGGTGGATTGGGTCGACGACCCCGACTCGCGCGTCGACATCTTCACGACGATCAAGGAAGATCTCGACGGGATCCGTCGGCTGTTGTTCGGGCTGGTCAGCGGCCGGATCGACCTCACTGGCGTACGTCCTCCCGGGCCCGTCCGAAGCCCGACCCTGGCGGCTCAGGTGATCCGGTTCGGCGCCATCGGGGTGTTGAGCACACTGGCGTACCTGCTCCTCTACGTCCTCCTCCGCACCGCCGTCGGGGCGCAGGCGGCGAACCTCATCGCGCTCCTCGTGACCGCGGTCGCCAACACCGCGGCCAACCGCCGACTGACCTTCGGGATCACCGTGCGGCAGGGCGCGGTGAAGCATCACGTCGCCGGGCTGGCCGCCTTCGGGGTCGGGCTGACGCTGACCTCCGGATCGCTCGCGCTCCTCCACCTGGCTGCGCCGACGCCCGCGCGACCGTTCGAGATCGTCGTGCTCGTGGCTGCCAACGCCGCCGCCACGCTGATCCGCTTCATCGCCCTCAGGTGGGTGATGAGTCCGCGCTCGTGAGTCGCTGGGTGCCGATGACGCGGAGCAGTTCGAGCTTCTCCGAGGCATCGGTGCCCTCGGCCGGGAAGTAGGCGAGCAGCTTCACGTCGGCCTCCTCGGTGAGCAGGACCTCGCAGCGTACGGCGACCGTGCCGAGCTCCGGATGGATGAACGTCTTCAGGTCGGCACGCCGTACGCCGACCTGGTGGCGCTCCCACAGCCCGCGGAACTCCTCGCTCGCCGCGAGGAGGTCGTGCACCAGCGAGGTGATGTCGGAGTCGCCGGCCCGCCGCGCGTACGTCGCCCGCAGATCCATCACATGGCTCGCCGACATCCGGTCCCAGTCCTCCCGCGGCGCCGGCCGGCGGTCGGGCTCGATGAACCAGCGCCACATCATGTTGCGACCCCGACCGGGCCCGTCGGGCAGCGGCGGCAGCAGCGTCGTGGCGAGTGCGTTGAGCCAGGCGATCTCGCCGGTGTCGGTGCAGATCACGACAGGGATGTCGGTCAGCCGCCGGGCGAGGGCGATCAGACCGGGACGTACGTAGTTGCCCGCCCGCCGCGCAGGCGGCGTCATCCCGGCGAGGTAGAAGAGGTGGTCGCGCTCGTCGAGATCGCACTGCAGCGCCCGCGCGATCGCGGAGAGCACCGACTCCGACGGCGCCGACCCGCGCGCCTGCTCCAACCGCGTGTAGTGGTCGGTCGAGACCCCGGCGAGCGAGGCGACCTCCTCCCGGCGAAGTCCAGGCGTACGCCGCCGCAACCCGTCCGGGAGGCCGACATCGGAGGGCCGGAGCAGCTCCCGGCGACGGCGAAGGAAGTCGGCGAGCTCACGGCGGTCGGTCACACTCCTCATCCTCCGTCGGTGGTGCCCGGTTATCCAGGGACGGCTCGTCCCTGGATGTGCCGTGCCTGCCGGGACCACCTCGGCCGCCGCACGCTTGAGGACATGACGACATTCACTAGCCGACAGCTCGGCAAGAACGGTCCCACGGTCACCTCCCCCGCGCTGGGCGGGATGAGCCTCTCCGGCGCCTACGGAGCGGTCGACGACGAGGAGGGCGTACGCGTCATCCACGCCTACCTCGACGCAGGCGGCACCCTGATCGACACCGGCGACTTCTACGGCGCCGGCCACAACGAGATGCTGATCGCCCGGGCGCTGCGCGAGCGCGACCGCGACGACGTGGTGCTCTCGGTGAAGTTCGGCGCACTGCTCACCCCGGTCGGGATGCCGGCCGGCTTCGACGCCCGCCCCGAGGCGGTCAGGTCCTCTCTGACCTACTCCCTCCAGCGGCTCGGCACCGACCACATCGACATCTACCGCCCGGCACGACTCGACCCGCAGGTGCCGATCGAGGAGACCGTGGGCGCGGTCCAGGAGCTGGTGGAGGCCGGATACGTACGCCACATCGGGCTGAGCGAGGTCAGCGCCGACACGATCCGGCGGGCCGCCGCGGTGGCGCCGATCAGCGACCTGCAGATCGAGTACTCCCTGCTCAGCAGGGGGATCGAGACCAACGGCATCCTCGACACCTGCCGCGAGCTGGGCATCGGCATCACCGCGTACAGCGTCCTCGGCCGCGGCCTGATCGGCGGGAGCGGCGCCCTCGGCGGCTCGCTCACCCACATGCCGCGCTTCCAGGGCGACAACCTCGACCACAACCGCGCGCTGCTCATCACGCTGGAGGAGATCGCCGAGGCCAAGGTCATCACCCTGGCGCAGCTCGCGATCGCCTGGGTCGCTGCCCGCGGCGAGCACATCGTCCCCGTCATCGGCTCTCGCCGGGTCAGCCAGGTCGAGTCGATGGCAGGAGCGAACGCGGTCACCCTGACCGACGCCGACCTCGCCCGCATCGACGCCGCCGTACCCGTCGGCGCCGCCCGCGGCGACCGCTACCCCACCCAGTTCATGGGGCAGCTGGACAGCGAGCTGTGAGGACGTGAGGAAGACCACAGGTATTGGACCGATACAACCGGACAAACCTGGTGTCCACCTGCTGATCTGCCCTACCGTTACCGGCCAGTAACCAGCACGGTGGGGTTCCGGACCCGAGCCGGTCATGAATCGGTCACGCGCTGATCGGCTGACCGGGATCCCGCCATGCTGGAGACTGAAGACACTGCGCAGCTAGACCCAAGGAGTCGAGGATGCTCATCGGAGTGACCCGAGAGACGAAGCCCGGGGAGACCCGGGTGGCGGCCACCCCCGCGACCGTCAAACAACTGACCGGTCTGGGCTATGACGTCGTCATCGAGGGTGGAGCCGGAGAGGCGTCCAGCTTCAAGGACGAGGCGTACGCCGAGGCCGGCGCCCGCATCGGCACGGCCGCCGATGCGTGGGGTGCCGATCTGGTCTTCCGGATCAACGCCCCCTCGGTCGGCGAGGTCGAGCTGCTGAAGAGCGGCGCCACGCTCGTCGCCCCGCTGGCGCCGGCGCAGAATGGTGAGCTCCTCGACGCCCTGGCCGCCCGCAAGGTCGACGCCTTCGCGATGGACGCGGTTCCGCGTATCTCGCGGGCGCAGTCGATGGACATCCTCTCCAGCCAGGCCAACATCGCGGGCTACCGCGCGGTGGTCGAGGCGGCCCACCACTTCGGCCGCTTCTTCACCGGCCAGGTGACCGCGGCGGGCAAGGTGCCGCCGGCGAAGGTGCTCGTCGCCGGTGCGGGCGTGGCCGGTCTGGCCGCCATCGGTGCCGCCTCCTCGCTCGGCGCGATCGTCCGCGCCACCGACCCCCGGCCGGAGGTCGCCGACCAGGTCAAGTCGCTCGGCGGTGAATACCTGAAGGTCGAGGTCGAGGTCGAGAAGTCGACCGACGGCTACGCCAAGGCGACCTCGGAGGCCTACGACCAGCGTGCCGCGGAGATCTACTCCGAGCAGGCCGAGGACGTCGACATCATCGTGACGACCGCGCTGATCCCGGGGCGTCCGGCGCCGAAGCTGATCACGGCGGCCGACGTGGCGAGCATGAAGTCCGGCTCGGTCATCGTCGACATGGCGGCCGCGATGGGCGGAAACGTCGAGGGCACCGTCAAGGACGAGGTCGTCACCACGCCCAACGGCGTCACGATCATCGGCTACACCGACCTCCCCGCGCGTCTTCCGGCGCAGTCCAGCCAGCTCTACGGCACCAACCTGGTGAACCTGATGAAGCTGGTGACACCCGAGAAGGACGGCGTACTCGCCCTCGATCTCGAGGACCAGGTCCAGCGCGGCCTGACCGTCGTGCACGACGGCGGCGTGCTCTGGCCGCCCCCGCCGGTCCAGGTCTCCGCGACTCCGGCCGTGGCCGCTCCCGCCGAGGTCGCGGTGAAGGAGGAGAAGAAGCCGCTCTCCGCCTCCGCCAAGCTCGCTCTGGTCGGCACCGGCGCGCTCGCCCTCTTCCTGCTCAACGCGGTCGCTCCGGCCGAGATCACCCGCCACTTCACCGTGCTGACGCTGTCGGTCGTGATCGGGTTCTACGTGATCGGCCACGTGCACCACGCGCTGCACACCCCGCTGATGTCGGTGACCAACGCGATCTCCGGCATCGTCGTCGTGGGCGCCCTGCTGCAGCTCACCGTTGCTGACGACGTCGTGCTCGTGCTCGCGGGCATCGCCACGCTGCTGGCGAGCATCAACATCTTCGGTGGCTTCGCCGTGACCCGCCGCATGCTCTCGATGTTCCGGAAGGCCTGATCATGGATATCTTCTCGATCGCTGGTGCGGCCTACCTCGTCGCCGCCCTCCTCTTCATCCTGTCGCTGGCAGGGCTGTCCAAGCACGAGACCGCCTCGCAGGGCTGGCTCTACGGCGTCGCCGGCATGGCGCTGGCCCTGGTTGCGACTGTCATCCAGGTCGTCGACGGCGGCACCACCACCGCGGTGATCGTCCTCGTCGGCGCGGTCGCGGTCGGCGCGGTCATCGGCCTATGGCGTGCCAAGGTCGTCGAGATGACCGGCATGCCCGAGCTGATCGCGCTGCTGCACTCCTTCGTGGGTCTGGCCGCCGTCCTGATCGGCTGGAACGGCCACCTCGAGGCCGCTGCCGGCCACAGCCCTGCTGCAGGATCGGACGGCGCCATCCACTCCGCCGAGGTCTTCATCGGCGTCTTCATCGGTGCGGTCACCTTCACCGGCTCGATCGTCGCCTTCCTCAAGCTCTCCGCGCGGATGAAGTCGGCCCCGCTGATGCTGCCGGGCAAGAACGTCATCAACATCGGTGCCCTGGTCGTCTTCGTGATCCTGACGGTCGTGTACGTCATCAACCCGACGCTCCCGCTGCTGATCGCCGTCACCGTCGTGGCGCTGGCGCTCGGCTGGCACCTGGTCGCCTCCATCGGCGGCGGTGACATGCCGGTCGTGGTCTCGATGCTCAACAGCTACTCCGGCTGGGCCGCGGCCGCCTCCGGCTTCCTCCTGGGCAACGACCTGCTGATCGTCACCGGTGCCCTGGTCGGCTCCTCCGGTGCGTACCTCTCCTACATCATGTGCAAGGCGATGAACCGCTCGTTCATCTCAGTCATCGCGGGCGGGTTCGGCATCGAGGCCGGGCCGTCCGGTGACGTCGACTACGGCGAGCACCGCGAGATCAATGCCGAGGACACCGCCGAGCTCCTCGCCGGCGCCTCCTCCGTGGTGATCACGCCGGGCTACGGCATGGCCGTCGCCCAGGCTCAGTACCCGGTCGCCGAGCTCACCCGCATCCTGCGGGACAAGGGCGTGGACGTACGTTTCGGCATCCATCCGGTCGCCGGCCGTCTCCCGGGCCACATGAACGTGCTGCTGGCCGAGGCCAAGGTGCCCTACGACATCGTCCTGGAGATGGACGAGGTCAACGACGACCTGGCCGAGACCGACGTCGTCCTGGTCATCGGTGCCAATGACACCGTGAACCCGGCCGCCGCCGAGGACCCCAGCAGCCCGATCGCCGGCATGCCGGTCCTGCGGGTCTGGGAGGCCAAGAACGTGGTCGTGTTCAAGCGATCGATGGCTGCGGGCTATGCCGGTGTGCAGAACCCGCTCTTCTTCCGGGAGAACTCGCAGATGCTCTTCGGCGACGCCAAGGCGAAGGTCGACGAGATCGTCAGCGCCCTCGCCCGGGTGCCTGCCTGACCGGCATAAACACAGACAAACAACGCCTGACCAGCGGAAACGTGACGCAAGTCTCGCCCTGGTGAATTCTGCACGGCTCGGGCACGACACACAGAATGAGTGTCGTGTCCGAGCCGTTTGCTGACTCCCTCGAGTCGATCCGCGTTCCTCATACGTTGCTGGAGGACGCGCTCGGCTACGTGACCAGCATCGTGGTGACCTCGCTGGGCCTCTACCTGATCCAGTCCGTCGGCGCGGTGACCGGCGGCACGGCCGGCCTGAGCCTGCTGGTGAGCTACTGGACAGGGCTGCCGTTCGAGGTGCTGTTCGTCCTGGTCAACCTGCCCTTCTTCGGGCTCGCGCTCTCCAAGAAGGGCATCGGATTCACCATCCGGTCGTTGGGCTGCGTCATCGCGGTCTCGGCGATGACCCGGGTCCACGCCGACCTGCTTCCCCTCGACGGCCTCGACACCGTCTACGGCGTCGTGGCCGGGAACCTGCTCGTCGGCCTCGGGCTCTTGGTGATCTTCCGCCACGGTGCCTCGCTGGGCGGGTTCAACGTACTCGCCCTGCTCCTGCAGGAGCGGCTCGACCTCCGGGCCGGGTACGTCCAGTTGGGCCTCGACGTCAGCGTCATCCTGCTCGCGCTCTTCCTCGTCTCGCCCGCGACCGTCCTCCTTTCCGCTGTCGGTGCGGTCGTCCTCAACATCATCCTGGCCTTCAACCACCGCCCCGGTCGCTACCTCGCCTGAGACGTTTGTCTGCCAAGTCGGTAGACATTGCAGAATAGGGGCATGACTGCCGCGAAGCGTGCGCCCCAGGCGGGCGCCGAGGACCTGACCGAGCACCTGCGTGACCGCTGGTCGGTGAGTGTCTTCGACCCGGCCCACGAGCTCGCCGACGCCGAGATCAGGCTGCTCCTCGAGGCGGCCCGGTGGGCGCCGAGCGCGGGCAACAGCCAGCCGTGGTCGTTCTTGGTCCTGCCCCGGGGGTCGGTCGGCCACGCGACATTCGTGAGCCACCTCTCGCGTGGCAACTCGGGCTGGGTGCCGCGGGCCTCGGCGGTGTTCGTCGCGGTTTCCCAGGTCGGGGTGGGCCCGGACGGCAACGGCCCGAAGTGGTCGGACTACTCCCACTACGACCTCGGCCAGGCGGCCGCGCACCTGACCGTCCAAGCCGCCTCCCTCGGCCTCTCCTCCCACCAGTTCGCCGGGTTCGACCACGATGCGGTGGCAGCGGCCTTCGGCGTACCGGACTGGTGGAAGGTGATGACCGGGATCGCAGTCGGGCGCCACGGCGACCCCGCGGAGGTCGACCCGCGCGACGCCGAGCGCGAGGAGCGCGAGCGCGTCCGGCGGCCGCTCGAGGAGATCGCCTTCTCCGACAAATGGGGCACGCCCTGGGCGTGATGTCCCGGGCGTGCGTCCCAGAAGGCCGTTAAAAAGGACGTACCCGACGGGGCATCGGTCTAAGGTTCGTAGGTGGAGAACGGTCAGGGAGCAGGTCGGCTCCGGCGCGTGACAGCAGGTCTGTTCGTGCTGGGGGTGCTGGGCGCTGGGCTGGTGACGACCGCGCCGGCAGCCGTCGCGGCGCCCAACGACGGCGTCGGTGAGTCCTCGCGCACCCGCTACGTGCTCGATGAGAAGGCCAAGACCGTCAAGGTGAAGGCCGAGGTCACGGTCACCAACCAGCAGCCGAGCACGGCCACGACCTACTACTTCCTGACCGGTCACGCGATCCCGATCCCAGCAGGGGCGACGAAGGTCAGGGCGACCAGCAACGGCGCGAACCTGCCGGTGAGCACCGAGAAGATCAAGGGCACCGGTCTCGCGGTGGTGACCGTGTCCTTTCCGAACCTCTACTACGGCAAGTCGCGCACGATCACCTGGACGTACGAGCTGAAGGGCGCCCCCATCCGGGCGAAGAAGAACCACACCCGGATCGGCGAGGGGTACGCCGTCTTCCCCGTGATCGGCCTCGGTGACGACGGGCAGGTGACCGTCGACGTCGTGCTGCCGAAGTCGATGACGTTCACCGCCTCCTCGGGCGACTTCACCAAGCGGACCAAGGGCAAGACGACCACCTGGCACTCCGAGGGCGACTTCGTCGACGCCGGCGTCTCCGCCCGCGACCCGAAGGCCTTCGACGAGAAGAAGATCAAGGTCGACGACACGAAGCTGTCGTTGCAGAGCTTCCCCAAGGACAAGGAGTGGCTCGACTTCGCCGAGAAGCGGGTCACCGAGGGAATGCCGGTGCTGGAGGAGTTGACCGGCAACGAGTGGCCCGGGGGCCTGGAGACGATTCGTGAGGACGGCTCGGCGGAGGCGGTCGGCTACGCCTGGTTCGACTCCGACGCCGACGAGATCGTCGTCTCCGAGGACCTGGACACGGCGATCCTCTACCACGAGATGACCCACGCCTGGATCAACCCCGACATCGTCGAGGGCCGCTGGCTGAGCGAGGGCCTGACCGAGGTCGTCGCCCAGCACGCGACGGAGAAGGTCGGCGCCAAGGGGCAGAGGTACGGCAAGGTGAAGCGTCGCAGCAAGGCCGCGTTCCCCCTCCTGGCCTGGGATGCCGCCGGCTGGAGCCAGGAGAAGGACGAGTACGGCTATCCGGCCGCCTACACCGCCGTCTCAGCCATGCTCGCGGACCTCTCCGACGAGGAGCTGACCCGTGTGGTCGATGACGTCTACGACGGCCGCACCGGTTATGACGCCGCCAATGACGAGATCACCAGCGGCCCGGTCGACTGGCGCCTCTTCCTCGACATCGTGCAGAGGTACGACACCGACGCCTCCCCGGAGAAGCCGCTGAAGAACTGGGTGCTCACCCGCGCCGAGTCCAAGCAGCTCGAGCCGAGGGCCGAGGCCCGCAAGACGTACGCCGAGATCGACCGCGTCAACGGCGAGTGGCTGCCGCCGCTGGG
>JALZDD010000616.1 GCA_030862715.1 Actinomycetota bacterium
GTTCGCGCCGTCGTGGCGGTCGCGGTGGCCGCGGCAAGGGCAAGGACGAGATCGGCACCGAGCACCGCGCCGAGCCCGTCGAGGAGTCCGCCAAGACGCCCACGCCCGCCGAGTTCGCCGCCATGGCCGGACAGAGCGACAGCCTGGAGAAGGCCGACGAGCCGGCTGCCCAGGTAGTCGAGCCCATCGAGACCCCCGCTGAGCCCGCCGAGGCCCCCAAGGTCACCACCCGCACGCGTTCGCGTCGGTCCAAGGCGTCGGCCCCGGTGGCCGAGCCGGTCGAGACCCCCGCGGAGCCCACGGTGGCCGAGCCCGTCGAGGCCGTGTCCGAGGCGGCGCCGGTCGAGGCTCCCAAGGTCACTACCCGCACGCGTTCGCGTCGGTCCAAGGCGTCGACCCCGGCGACCGAGCCGGTCGAGACTCCCGCCGAGATCCCTGCCGCCGAGACCCCGGTCGAGCCGCAGACCCCGGCCGAGCCGGAGGCCCCGAAGGTCACCACGCGTACGCGCACCCGCCGTGCTGCCACGACCGGCCGTCCGGTCCTGGCCGCGGTCGTCGGCAGCTCGACCGAGTCGAAGCCCGAGCCGGCCACGACCGAGTCGGTCACGGCCGAGCCGGTGGCCGAGGAGGAGCCCGCTCCCGTGGCCCCGGCCGTGGAGCCCGAGCCGACTGAGCCCGAGCCGAAGCCGGAGCCGATCGTGGCCGAGCCGGTTGCGGCTGAGCCTGTCGACTCCAAGCCCAAGGTGGTCACCCGGCAGCGCCGCGGCGCCCGCCGCGAGGTCGTGAGCACCGGCGAGGGCGCGGTGATGACCGCGACCAAGTCCGAGGCGCCGATCGTCAGCAACGGCACCGCCTCGACCCCGGCGCCGAAGGTCGTGACCCGCACCCGCGGTGGCGCGAGCCGAAACACCGCGCAGTCCGACGACAGCTGACAGAGCCAAGAAGCCCCGGCTACCGCACCAGCGGTGGCCGGGGCTTCGGCGTTCCCACCCACTGTGCCCAGGGCCGCCCCGATCCTCATGTCCCGTCCCTTCGGTGCTGCGAAGTGAAACGGTGATCAGCGGCTATCCCATCGGAGCGGCCGGGCGACCGAGGCGTTCGACGACTCGCTCGACCTGGCGACGTACGTAGTCAGGCCGCTGCATCACGTCCTCCCAGACGAAACGGAGGACGGTCCAGCCCAGCGCGACCAGGTCGGTATAGCGGCGGACGTCGCGCCGGAACGGCTCCTCGCCGGAGTGGTAGGCCCAGGACTCGCACTCGATGAGAAGTTTCAGGCGCGCATCGACCAGGTCGCCGTATTGCTCCGCACCTGCTTCGCTGAATCCCAGGTCGCCTTGGGGCTCGACGGAGAGACCTGCGATCGGGAGCACGATGGCCCTGGTCACCGACTCGAACGCGTTCGCCGCTCGTCGGTCGGCGACGGCGATCACATCGAGCGCGCGCCGACGTCCGGTGCGCGGCAAGGCCTCGGCTGCGGCGATCAGGTCCTCACGGGCCAGCCCGGTGACCAGCCCGTCGCGCAGCGCCGAGTCGGCGACGCACAGCGCCTCGTCGAAGGGAAGGTCGCGGGCGCAGTCGACCGCTGTCTGTGCCCGCGAGGTGATGGCGCCGGTCGAGCCTGCGCCGCCGGGCAGATCCCGACGGCGTACGACCACACCCGGTCGCGCCTTGCGTGAGCTGTTGCGCGGCACGGTCACCTCGATCTTGGTGGGCTCGTGCTTGAGCGACCAGCCCCACACGCGCGCGGCGCTGAGCCCGGAGACGACACCGCCGATTGCGAGTGCGGCCGACTTGTCGTCGGGGAGCCCGGGGAGTGCCACGCGGGCACCGGTGAGCGCGACGGCTTTCCCGGCAGACAGAGCCGCGTCGAGTTCGTCGCGGAGGCCCAGGTCGAGCAGCTCCTTGCGGGTGGTTGCCCCGCCGCGTACGCGGAGGACGTCTGTCAGATCGGGCGCGGCGCACACAGTTCACCTCGACGTTCGACGTCTGGGCAGGTCGGCTGCCGGAATGAGGTCAACCTGGTGCATCGATGCACACGGTTCAACCTCATTTCGGCGCCGCCCCGCCCAGACCACGCGAACTGTGTGTCAGGTCTCCCAGGACTCGAGGGTCTTCCGCGCCCCGACCGCGTGCAACGACGCCAGCGCCTCGGCGTACGGCTCGGTGAACTCAGGGGAGTCGACGAGGTCGCCGAAGAGGTCGGGGTCGCGGAGGAAGGCGAGCGGGTCCTCGCGCTGGGCGATCGCGCGGGCCGTCACATCGCCGCGTCGCCGGTCGACGATGTCGATCGGCGCGCCCTGCTCGTCGACACCCTCGGCGTAGCGCGCCCAGGAGGCGACGACGAGCGCTGACCGGCGTACGGAGCCTCCCGAGGCGAGTTGGGCAGAGATGACGGGTACGAGCCACTTGGGGATCCGGTCGGAGCTCTCCGCGCACAGCCGCGCCAGGGTGTCGCGGATGTGGGGGTTGGCGAAGCGGGAGATCAGCTCCTGCTGGTAGCCCGGCAGGTCCACGCCGGGCACCTGCGGCAGGGTCGGGGTGCCCTCCTGCGACATGTAGCCGAGCAGGAAG
>JALZDD010000622.1 GCA_030862715.1 Actinomycetota bacterium
TCGGCATCGACAGCACCGGACCCATCCTGAGCTTCCTGCCGATCCTGCTGGTCGGGATCCTCTTCGGCCTGGCGATGGACTACCAGCTGTTCCTCGCCTCCGGCATGCGGGAGGCGTACGTCCACGGTGCCTCGGCCCGCGTCGCCGTCGCCCAGGGCTTCCGTGCCGGCCGTTCGGTCGTGATCGCGGCCGGCCTGATCATGGTCTCTATCTTCGGCGGGTTCATCTTCGCCGAGTCGGTGATGGTCCGCTCGATGGGCTTCGGGCTCGCGCTCGGGGTGCTGCTGGACGCGTTCATCGTCCGGATGCTGCTGATGCCGGCGCTGATGCACCTGCTCGGTCGCTCCGCGTGGTGGCTGCCCAAGTGGCTCGACCGGATCCTGCCGAACGTGGACGTCGAGGGCGCCGGGCTCGAACGCGCCCACAGCGCCACCGCCGTCACCGACGCCACCGACGCCACCGACGCCACCGACGAGCCGGAAAAGGTCGACGTCTGAGAACGGTCGGCACCGGGCCGCTAGCGGACTAGCTCAATCACGAAGATCTCCATGCCAAGATTGTCGTGTGCGGCAGCTGGGCGGCAATCGGGTTCTGCAAACCTCTCCAAAGCTCGCGGCCAGCACACACCTTGAAGCCATCTGGGTCGGCAACGACCCGACGTTCGAGGACAAGCCAAAGAACTCATCGACGCCCCGCCGCAGAGGCGGGGCATCGATGAGTTGACCGATGGGTGGGTCATGGAACATGCGAGGCTCGTCGGTCTCGACCGCGAGGGGCCGAGTCTGCAGCGTCGCAGCCAGCCCCTGTCGATCATGACGGTGGCGGCGCGCCCACGCACCCTGTCGTCACGTAATGGGAGTCCGAACCTAGTCTCCGTTTGGACGGGCAGCCTTGGTTGCGGCCCAACGATGTGCCTGTCTGGATCGACGCCGCGACGATGTCGATGGCTACCCCGGTCAAGACCACCACGCTTCCTCGGCGAGGTGATCACAGCCGATGTACGCGGTGGGATCGAGGACACGATGTCCGAAGTTCCGGCGGTTGACTTCTGTAGTGCTGCGACCCGCCTGAACTACGATATGAGGGCCATCGTCACAGATCACGCCGTGAGTGAACGGGTTCTCCTCTTGGTTTCAATTGGCCAAGAGTCGAGGGAAGGAACTAGCTCACGTTGAGGACCCGTGAACTGACGTTAGGGTAGGGCGGCTCCAACCGCGCACCTGAGTCCTGTCCATGGACGTCGCATCGTTCAGGAGCGCACCAATGAGCGCGATCGATTCATTCGCCACCGCAAGAGTCCCGGTCGGCGTCAATGTCACTCCCAACACCAACAGCCTTCCTGGCATCGCCCAGCTCCGCGAGATCGTCGACGCGGTGATGACGGTCGCCCTGATTCTCTCGGTTCTGGCTCTCCTGATCGCCGCGATCGTATGGGCCCTGGGTGCGAACTCAAGCAATCCGCACCTCGCCGGCCGAGGCAAGTTCGGTGTCCTCGTAGCTCTCGGCGCAGCGATCCTCACCGGCGCCGCCGTGACGCTGATCAACTTCTTCTGGAACGTCGGACAGTCGGTGTGATCGATGAGTGTGTGCGACGTACCCGGCATCAGCGAGGTTTGCAACACCGCCGGCGGGCAGGCTGTGAACGTGGCGACGCTGCCGTTCCAATGGCTCGCCGACGCCCTGGCCGCCACCGCGAAGGCGCTGATCGAGACTACCTGGACGGTCATCGACGACACCACGATGGTCGACCTGACCACCGGCCATTTCACCCGGATCTACAACATCGTCTTCGGTATCGCCATCGTGGTCATGCTCGGCTTCTTCCTACTGCAGATCATTACCGGCCTGATCCGCCGCGAACCCGCAGCCCTCACCCGCGCGATCCTCGGGCTGGCCAAGTCCGTCATCGGCTCCTTCCTCGCCGTCGGCCTCCTCGTCACCGCACTCGAGGTCACCGACCAGCTCGCCCGCGGCATCGTCCACGCAGCGGGCACCAACATGGATCAGATGGGCGAGGAGATGGCCGTCCTCGCCGCCTCGGTCGGCGCGATCAGTACGAAGAACCCCAGCGTCGGGATCATCCTCACCATCATCATGGCCAGCCTCTTCATCGGCGCCACGTTCCTGGTCTGGCTCAGCCTGCTGACCCGCAAAGCCCTGCTCCTGGTAGCGGTCGTCCTCGCCCCCTTCGCCCTGGCCGGAGCCTCCTGGGACCACACCCGCACCTGGGTCTCCCGCTGGGCATCGTTCGTGATCGCCCTGATCCTGTCCAAGCTCGCCGTCGTGGTCATCTTCCTTCTTGCCACCAGCCAGGTCTCCGCGCCCATCGATGCTGACCTGACCAGCCTCTCGGAGCCGCTTTCCGGCGTCGTACTGCTCCTCGTCGCCGGCTTCGCGCCCTACCTGACCTACAAGGCCATCAACTTCATGGGCTTCGACATTTACCACGCCATGTCCGCCGAGCAAGAGACCAAACACGCCCTCAACCGCCCACTCCCCCTCCCCGTCCGCCAACCCGCCATGCAACCGCAGAAGGTCCTCGGCGGCGGAAGCGATCAAGGAAGTACGCCGCGACCCACTCCCTTCCCATCCGTGCCAACCGGCGCCGCCGCGACCACAACCGGTATGCAGGGAGGAACCGCCCCGGCGAGCTCCGCGATGCCTTTGGCAGCCGGCGCTGCGGCCGGCATCCATGTCGCGAAGGAAAGCGCCACTGCCGGCCCGAAGGCAGGTACATACGTCGCCAGTGCGGCCCAGAACGAAAGTGATGCCGCCCGAGGGCGGTGCATCGCAGAGCCGCGCTGTGACGTCGGCATCCGACGTCCCGCCCCCGCAGGCGCCGCTGCCGCGCGTCGTTGATCCGACGCCGACCACGAAGCCTGGGACCCAGCCATGAGCGTCGACCCGACGCCGTACGAGCTCGCCCCGGTCAAGTTCTCCCGGCTATCCAAGCTCGGCATCATCCTTGGCCTCTCCCTGGGCCAGCTCGTCATACTCGGCGTCGGCGCCTTCACCCTCGTTGTTGCGCTCTACGCCACGGGCGGCGCCGGGCTCGTGATCTCGACGCCAGTCCTGGTGATCTGTGCTGCCCTGGCCTGGGGCAGCGTCGGCGGGCGCCGCATCGTGGCCTGGCTCCCGATCACCACCATCAGGGTCTGGCGCACCAGAACCGGCCAACGCGAGTTCAGACGCCGCGTCATCCGCCCCCGCCCAGCCGGCACCCTCGCACTCCCCGGCGACGCGGCGTCGCTACGCCAGTGGCACGACGAAGAGAACCGGCGCAGTCATGATCCACGACCCCCACGCAGCGACACTGACCGCGATCATCGGCGTAACCCACCCCGCGTTTACCCTCCTTGACCCGGCCGAGCAACAACGCCGCGTCACCGGCTGGGGCCGCGTACTCGCCACCACCACCTGCCGCTCCGGCCGCATCGCCTCCCTCCAAGTGCTCGAACGCACGCTGCCCGACTCCGGCCGCGGCTGGCCAACTGGTGGAACAACCACGGCACCCACGACGACACCTGGGCCTCCAAGACCTACGCCGAACTCATCGACCAAGCAGGACCCGCCGGTGAACGCCGCGCCACCACGATCTCCATCGCCCTCGACATGAAGGCCGCCGGCCGAGCCATCCGAGCCGCGGGCAACGGCATCCGCGGCAGCGCAGCCGTTCTCCGCCAGGAGATGACGACCCTCACCGCAGCCTTGCGCGCCGCAGACCTCACCCCCGGGGGACTGGCTGACCCCAAGCGAGCTCGCCCTGATCCTCCGTACCGCGTACGACCCCGGCGTCGCCACCGCACTCGAACGCCAAGGCACCCTCGGTCGTGATCTCGCCACCGCCGGACCCATCGCCATCAACGAGTCCTGGGATCACTACGCTCCGACTCTGGCCACCACGCAGTCCTCTGGATCAGCGAGTGGCCACGAGCCCAGGTCTACCCCGGCTTCCTCGCCCCACTCCTACTCACCACCGGCGCGCGCCGCGCGATCTCGCTCCACTACAAGCCCCTCCGCACGAATCTCGCCGCCCGCGACCTGCGCCGCAAGAAGACCGAATACATCTCCGACGCAGCCCAACGCCAACGCATCGGCCAGATCGAAGACGCCCAACAAACCGCCGAGTACGCCGACGTCCTTCGACAAGAAGCCGACCTCACCGCCGGCCACGGCGTCCTTCGCCTGACCGGTCTCCTCGCACTCTCCGCTAACAGTGCGGACAACCTCGAGCGGGTTGTCGCCGCCGTCGACCAGGCAGCAGTCCAGGCA
>JALZDD010000626.1 GCA_030862715.1 Actinomycetota bacterium
ACGCGTTCTTGAGGACGGAGTAGGCGTGCTCGGACTTGGCGATCACCATCACGCCCGAGGTGCCGACGTCGAGGCGCTGGACGATGCCCTCGCGCTCCTTGGCCCCCGAGGTGGAGATCCGGAAGCCTGCCGCGACGAGGTGGCCGACGACGGTCTTCCCCTGCCAGCCCGGCGAGGGGTGGACGGCGACTCCTACGGGCTTGTCGATCACCACGAAGGCGTCGTCGTCGTAGATGATCTTGATGCCCTCGACGATCTCGGGCTTGATCTCGAGCGGGTCGGCCTGCGACGGGATCGTCGCGTCGAGCATCGACCCGGCGCTGACCCGATCGCTCTTGGCGACGACCGAGCCGTCCACGGTCACCAGCCCTTCGGCGATCAGCTCCGCCGCACGGGTGCGGGAGAGCCCGAACAGCCGCGCCATGGCCGCGTCGACACGCTCCCCCTCCAGACCGTCGGGGACGTGCAGCGTGCGCTGGTCGGCGTGACCGAAGTTCACTTCTTCTCGCCCTCGGACTCGCCCTCGGACGCGTCCGCGCCACCGTCGATCGACCCGTCGAGCCCGATCCCCTTGAACGAGAGGATCACGATCATCACCGCAGCCACGTTGATGCACATGTCGGCGACGTTGAAGATCGGCCAGTTGGGCAGCTGCAGGAAGTCGACCACGTGCCCGACGTAGAAGCCCGGCTCACGCAGCAGCCGGTCGACCAGGTTGCCGCTGATGCCGGCGACCAGGATGCCGAGCGCGAAGGCCCAGCCCCGGTGGCGCACCCGGCGCGAGAACCAGAGCACACCGATCGTGGCCGCGATCGAGAGCGTCGTGAAGACCCAGGTGTAGCCGGTCCCCGTCGAGAAGGCCGCTCCCGGGTTGCGGATGATGTTGAGCTGGAGGGCCGAGCCGATCAGCTCCTGCGGCTGCCCGGGCACGAGCGTCGCGACCGCCCAGAGCTTCGTGATCTGGTCGATGACCAGCAGAAACACTGCGACGGTCGCGAACTCTGCCCATCGAACAGGGCGCACGTCGGACTCAGGACCGGTATGTGCGTCGCTCAGCGACGCTCCTCGCGCTGCTTGCATGTCATGCACAGTGTGGCACGCGGGAACGCCATGAGCCGCATCTTGCCGATCGGCTCCCCACACGACTCACAGATGCCGTACGTGCCGTCCTCGAGGTATCCCAGGACACGCTCGATCTGGGCCAGCTTGTCCTTCTCGCTGTTGACCACGGTCAGCTCGTGGTCACGCTCGAAGCTGGTCGCTCCCATGTCTGCCTGGTCCTGGCCGGCACCGTCGCCGGAGTCCTTCATCAGGCCGGAGAGCTCGGCTTCGAGGGCGGTGAGCACCTCGAGGCTGTGAGCCCTCATCTCGTGAAGCTCGTCGATGACCTCGTTGAGCTCATCCTTGGTCCACGGGTCCTCGCCGTCCTTGACCTTCAGCTGGTCAGGAGAGACGACGGTCTTGGTTGCTTTCTTAGGCACGGCACTCGCTTTCTGGTGTGAGACACGGCCCCCCGGGCCGCAGGCTGGTCAGGTTTGGCTAGGCGCTCGCCGTGGCCACCGACGTGGAAGCCATGACGTAGGAGCTGGTATTCCCAGAAAGCTCGGGCGTCGCCACTTGGACGCGCCCGAGTGCCGCGCTGGCGCGACACCTCATCGGTACAGACATGGAGTCCCCTTTCTCCTGCCGTCACTTCGCGCCGCCGAGTCGGTGCGGAGTGCGTGCCCGGAATGTAGCCCGGGATTCGGCTCCGCTCAACTAACACACCGAAACTGCACGCATATTGGTCCGCAGCGTGGAAAAACTCCGAAATCCTCTTACAGGACCCGCCTCACCTGCTACAACGCATTCCTGCCTGAGCCGACGGACTCCGGCGGAACGCAGTGGACGTACGCATCGGCCGGCCCCGCGATGCGGGACCGGCCGATGGAAGCCTGACTACGAAGGCGTCAGCCCTCGTCCTCCCCCAGGATGGAGCGCAGACGCTTGGGCGCCGGGCCCGACTCGTTGACGGCGGCGGCCATCACGGGCGCCTGTGACTCAGCCGAGTTGTTGAGCGCGTCGAGCTGCTGCGTGAAGTAGCTCTTCAGGCGGGAACGGTATTCACGCTCGAAGTTGCGCAGGGTGTCGACCTCGGTGGTCAGGTTGTCCTTCTCGCGCTCGAGCTCGCCGAAGAGCTGCTGGCGGCGCTCGGCGGTCTCGCTGTCGAGCATCTGCGCACGGGTGCGCGCGTCGGCCTCCATGCGGTCGGCCTTCGACTTCGACTCGGCCTCGAGGCGCTCGGCCTTGGTCCGGGCCTCGCCGACGATCTTGTCGGCGTCGTTCTTGGCCGTGTCGATGAGCGCATCGTGGTTGCGCGTGGCCAGCTCGAGCAGGCGCGCGGCGGCGTTGGACGCCTCCGGCACGGTCTCGACCCGGATCGTCTCGATGCCGCCGGTCTGCGGTGCCTCCTGATACATCGGCATCTGGTGCGAGACCGGCTCAGGAGCCGGCATCGGCTCAGGAGCAGGCGGCTCGGGAGCCATCGGGAAGGACGGACCCCCACCCGACTGCGCAGATGCCAACTTCCCGCGAAGGTCGTCGTTCTCCCGGGTGAGACGTGCCAGTTCGGCCTCGACCTCGTCGAGGAACTGGTCCACCTCGCCCATGTCGTAGCCCTCGCGGAGCCGGACGGGAGTAAAGCGCTTGTTGCTCACGTCCTCTGGCGTCAGCGGCATGACCTCACCCATTCATTACTCGGTTGACTCAGACGTACGGACTGCACCGCCGGGGGGCGGCATCAGGTAATGCTGTCGAAACTCTAGCGCCTGTCCGTAGACATGCCAGATGCGGACCGCATCCAAGCACCTACGAGCAGGTGTCGAAGGCCTCAGCTCTGGTTGAAGAAGCCGCCCTCAACGATCCTCTGCTTGGCCTCAGCCGTGACCGAAACGTTCGCAGGTGAGATAAGAAACACCTTGTTGGTGACCCTCTCGATGTTTCCATAGGTAGCAAAGATCAGGCCGGCGGCAAAGTCGACGAGCCGTTTTGCGTCCGGATCGTTCATCTCGGTGAGGTTCATGATCACCGGCGTGCCGTCGCGGTAGTTCTCGCCGATCTGACGCGCTTCGTTGTAGGACGTCGGGGTCAGCGTGATGATCTTGGAAAGCTCTGCCACTGCAGGCACCACCGTTGCTCGTCGCCGCTCGGAAAGGTCAGCCACCGGAGCCGGGCGTGACTGCTTCGACCGCACCGGGGCCTTGACGGCCTGGTGGGAGCGGGTTTCGTCGTCGTCACCCTCATAGACATCGTCGTCGTACCCGGTGTCCTCGAGCAGGCCGAGGTATTCACCGAACCTGCGCATCGCGCCGCTCATGCCGCCGCCCCCGTAGGGCAACCACAAGAATACGGACGCGGCGGCCTGAGGTTGATTGCCGTTCGCTGACGCTCACTCATGTCGCCACCTTCCCCAAAGTATTGCTGACCGAGACATTACTTGACAGTTGGCCTCTCTCCGAGGACCGCAGACCCGACACGTACGTGTGTCGCGCCATGGGCAATCGCCTGCTCCAGGTCTCCGCTCATCCCCGCCGACAGCACCGTCGCCTCGGGATACTCGACCAGGAAGTCCTCTCGGATCCGCGCCAGCCGGACGAAAGCCCGCTCCGGCTCCTCACCGAGAGGCGCCACCGCCATCAGGCCCCGCAGCCGGAGACCATCGGTCGCCTCGACCTCGGCGGCCAGGTCGCGTACGTCACCCGGATCCGCCCCCGCACGACCCTCGCGCCCCGGCGGGTCGAGGGATACCTGCAGCAGAACGTCGAGGATCTGGCCGCGCTCGCCCGCGCCGCGGCTGAGCCGGGGCAGCAGCGAGGACCGGTCGACGGACTCGACCACGTCGGCGTAGCCGGCCACGGCGGCCGCCTTGTTGGACTGAAGGCCGCCGATGTAGTGCCAGCGCAGCCCGAGGTCGGCGCACTCGGCTGCCTTGGCCGCCGCCTCCTGGTGGCGGTTCTCGCCGACGTCGGTGACACCGAGGCCGGCCAGGAGGCGTACGTCGGAGGCGGGGAAGAACTTGGTGACCACGACCAGGTGGACGTCGTCGGCGGGGCGACCGGCGGCCTTGGCGGCCGCCGCGATCCGCTCGCGGGTCTCGGCGAGCCCCGCGGCGATCTCATCGGCGCGACCGGTCGCCATCAGGCACCACGCAGCCGGATCAGGGCACCGAGCGACATGCCGACGCCGTCGCGGCGGTAGGAGTAGAGGTCCTCGGACTCGCGGGTGCAGCGGCCGGCGTCGACCGTCTCGACACCCTCGCGGGCCAGCTGGGCGAGCACTCCGGCGCCGACGTCGAGGCTCGGGGTGCCCCAGCTCGTGGTGGCGCGCGCGGCCGACTCGATCGCGGCGATCTCCTCCTGCATCTCGGCAGGCACCTCGTAGCACTTGCCGCACACGTGCGGCCCCACCCAGGCGCTGATCCGCGTCGCGCCGAGCACGCGCATCCGGGCGATGGTCGCGGGCACGACCCCGGCAGCCATCCCCTTGCGCCCGGCGTGCGCCGCGCCGATGACCCCGGCCGCCTCGTCCGCGAACAGCACGGGTACGCAGTCGGCGGTGCGGACCAGCAGCACCAGGTCACGCTCGGTGGTGACGATTCCGTCCGCCTCGGGGCGGGTGCCGCACTCCGCGTCGACGACCGTGTTGCCGTGGACCTGGTAGAGGTCGGCGTAGGGCGCGCCGTCGGCGAAGTCGGCCAGCAGCAGCCGATGGTTCTCGGCCTTAGCCTCCGGCGAGTCCGCTCCGTTGACCGCCAGGTTGAGCTCGGCGTACGGAGCGAGACTGACCCCGCCGTACCTGTCGGTGAACGCCAGGTCGACGAGGCCTGCTGAGGCTCGGAACGAATACAAGCGAGGGACCTACTTCAGACTGTGCTTACTTGAGGAAATCGGGAACGTCGAGCTCGTCATCGCTGTACTGGACGCTCGGAGCGGGCTTCTTGGCGACCGGGGCGGGCTCGGCCGGCGGAGCCGCGGGCGGAGGCGTGGCGGGGGCCGGCTGGGCGGGCTTGGCCGGCGCGGCGGCCGGGGTCTCCTCGGCCTCCTCGGTGCGCCGACTCGCGACCGCGGTGGCCACGGCGGCGGTCTCGCCGTTGTTGGCGGGCTGGGAGGTGGAGCGGCTCTGCATGGTGCCGAGTGCCGACTGGCCCTCGCGGCGCTTGGGCATGCCACCGTCGAAGCCGGCCGCGATCACGGTGACCCGGACCTCGTCGCCGAGCGCGTCGTCGATGGTCGCGCCGAAGATGATGTTGGCCTCCTGATGGACCGCGTCGGCGACCAGCGCGGCGGCCTCGTTGATCTCGAAGAGGCCGAGGTCGGAGCCACCAGCGATCGAGAGCAGGACCCCGTGCGCGCCGTCGATCGATGCCTCCAGCAGCGGCGAGGAGACGGCCATCTCGGCGGCTTCGACACTGCGGTTGTCACCGCGCGCGGAGCCGATGCCCATCAGCGCCGAGCCGGCGTTGGACATGACCGACTTGACGTCGGCGAAGTCGAGGTTGATCAGGCCGGGCGTGGTGATCAGGTCGGTGATGCCGGAGACACCCTGCAGCAGCACCTGGTCGGCCTGACGGAAAGCGTCCATCACCGACACGTTGCGGTCCGAGATCGACAGCAGCCGGTCGTTGGGGATGACGATGAGGGTGTCGACCTCCTCGCGGAGCTTGGCGATCCCCTCCTCGGCGGAGTTGGCGCGACGACGGCCCTCGAAGGCGAACGGGCGGGTCACCACACCGATCGTCAGGGCGCCGAGGGAGCGGGCGATGCGGGCCACGACCGGGGCGCCACCGGTGCCGGTGCCGCCACCCTCGCCGGCGGTCACGAAGACCATGTCGGCGCCCTTGATGACCTCTTCGATCTCGTCGGCGTGGTCCTCGGCTGCGCTCTCCCCCACGCTCGGGTTGGCGCCGGCACCGAGACCGCGGGTCAGCTCGCGACCGATGTCGAGCTTGACGTCGGCGTCGCTCATCAGGAGCGCCTGGGCGTCGGTGTTGATGGCGATGAACTCGACCCCCTTGAGGCCGACCTCGATCATCCGGTTGACAGCGTTGACGCCGCCGCCACCGATGCCGACGACCTTGATGATCGCCAGATAGTTCTGTGCAGCTCCCACGGTGGTCGCCCCTTCGATCGCTGGTTGGTCCTTACGGCGGGCTTCTCAACCCTTACCCTCAGCCTGAGGGTTATAGTTATGTCAACCTCGCCGTTCTCAGAACAGTAGGCAGACGTACGTCCTCAAACTGGCGCGACACGCGGATGCGGATCAGTTGTGCCGATCCGTTGCCGTCCGGTAGGGGCAATCCGGCAGAGCCGTGGAGTAGAGAAGATCCCCGCTCCGGATCAGTCGACGCTCTTGCTGGTGACGGGCTGGCCGGGCACGGAGACGTCGTAGCGGGCCACGTCGGGCTCCGCCTTCATCAACGCGACCAGCACGTCGGCCTTGGTGTCGGACTGGGCGCTGCTCCCCCACACCACACGCTTGTCGTTGCGCAGCTCCAGGGAGATCGAGTCGACGGTGGTCACCTCGACGTGGTCGACCCGCTTGGCCAGGCTCGCCGGGAGGGCCGAGGCCACCGCGGCGGCCTCGCGGAGCGCGTCGGAGTTGGTGCCGGTCACGGTGTTCACCATCGGCAGGCCGGACGGCGCCTTCTTGTAGTCCCAGAAGACGGTGCCGGTCTCGTCGAGCGCACGGAGCCGGCCGCCGATGGAGACGACGGCCACCGGCGTACGTTCGGTGACGTCGACCCGGATCTTGTCGGGCCACTCGCGCGAGACGTTGACCGAGCGCACCATCGGCAGCCCGTTGAGCACCCGCACCTGTACGGCCTCGAGGTCGGCGGTGGCCAGCGGCTCCCCGACGGGGACGGCCGCGAACTCGACGACCTCCTTGGCGCTGGTCATCTTCATCGAGCCGTGCACCGAGGTGCCCTTGACCTGCAGCCAGGTGGAGAAGTAGACCGCCCAGATCCCGCCGAGCAGGAGCGCGATGACCAGGGTGCCGACGATGAGGTAGCGCCATGCCAGCCAGCGCCGGCGCCACTGGCGCCGGGCGAAGGCCTTGCGGCTCTTCAGGGTCGCCGGATCGACCGCCGCACGCTCGTCCTGAGACTCCGCCTCCGGCTCCGGTTCGTTGCTCGACTCGGCGCCGGCCTTGGCCTCCTCCGAGCCGAGGTCGATCTCGCGCTCCCCGGACGCCGACTGGGCGATCTCCAGGGCCTCGGCGATCTCGGTGTCCGACCCCTTCTCACCCATGCTCGCCTCCCCCAGCGTTACTGCTCTGCCGTACGTAGCCTGGCGAGCACCATCGGGCCCACCTCTGTCACGGTACCTGCCCCGAGAGTCAGAACCAGGTCACCCGGACGGGCGCGGCGGGCCAGCTCGGCAGCGGCCTCCTCGAGCCCGGCGACGCTGACGACCCGGTCGGGCGGCAGCGGCACCGCGTCGGCGACGAGCTTGCCGGTGACCTCGGGGTCGTAGTCCTCTCGGGCGAGGTAGACGTCGAGGACGACGACCTCGTCGGCGGCGCCGAGCACGCGGCCCATCTCCTCACCGAAGATCCGGGTGCGGGAGACCATGTGCGGCTGGAAGGCGACGATGAGGCGTCCCTGCCCCGCCACGGACCGGCCGGAGACGAGGTCGCCGGCGATCTCGGAGGGGTGGTGGGCGTAGGAGTCGTAGACGCGTACGCCTGCGGCCTCTCCCTTGCGCTCCATCCGCCGCCGGGTGCCGGTGAAGGACTCCAGCCCCGCCTTGAGCAGGTCGAAGGAGTGACCGAGGCGCAGGCCGACGGTGAGAGCGGCCAGCGCGTCGGCGACGTAGTGGCGCCCGGGGATCTGCAGCGTGACGCGGCCCAGCTCGTCGAGCCCGTCGACGACGGTGAAGGAGGAGGTGGTGCCTTCCAGGACGACGTCGACGGCGCGTACGTCGGCCAGCTCCGACTCACCGACGCCGATGAAGCGGCGGCCGAGCGAGTGGGCGACGTGGCGCAGGTCGGCGGCGCCGGGGTCGTCGATGACCGCGACCAGGAACCCGTCGGGGGCCAGCCGCCCCACGAACTGGGCGAAACCCTCGCGGTAGGCCTCCTCGGTGCCCCACTGGTCGAGGTGGTCGGCCTCGACGTTGGTGACGACCGCGGCGTACGGCTTGTAGACCAGGAAGGCGCCGTCGGACTCGTCGGCCTCGGCGACGAACAGGTCGCCCGAGCCCTCGGCGGCGTTGGTGCCTGATGCGGCCAGTTCGCCACCGACGGTGTAGGTCGGCGCGGCGCCCGCGGCCTGCAGGGAGACGGTCAGCAGCGAGGTGGTGGTGGTCTTGCCGTGGGTGCCGGCGACGGCGAGGACGCGGCGGCCCTCCATCACCGAGGCCAGGCCGGCCGAGCGCGGGTAGATGCGCAGGCCCTTCTCGACCGCCGCGACGTACTCGGGGTTGTCCTCGCGGATCGCGGTGGACACGATCAGGGTGTCGACGCCCTCGACCTGGGAGGCGTCGTGACCGACGTAGACGGTCGCGCCCTCCTCGCGCAGCGCCGCGACCATCGACGAGTCGGCGCCGTCGCTGCCGGAGACCTCGATCCCGCGGGCCAGCATCACCCGGGCGATCGCGGACAGACCCGCCCCACCGATGCCGATGAAATGGACCCTGCCCAGCTGCTCAGCGGGAAGAATGTGCTCAGGAACGGGAACCCTCATGACCTGCCTCCTTGCGCCGTCTCCAGGACGATCCGTGCCAGCCGTTCGTCGGCGTCGCGCGGCACCAGGTCGCTGGCGGCCTTCGACATCGCCTCGAGCCGGGCGCGGTCGGTGACGATCGGGGGTACGTGGCTGGTGACCCAGGCAGCATTCATGTCGGCGTCGGAGACGAGCACGGCGCCACCGGCGTCGACGACGGCGCGCGCGTTGAGCGCCTGCTCGCCGTTGCCGATCGGGAGAGGTACGTAGACAGCCGGCACTCCCACAGCGCTCGCCTCGATCACCGAGTTGGCGCCGGAGCGGCAGATCATCAGGTCGGCGGCGGCCAGCGCGAGGTCCATCCGGTCGACGTAGTTGAGCACGTGGTAGCCGGGGCCGGGCGAGGCCAGCTCGTTCTTCGGGCCGATCACGTGGAGCACCTGGATCCCGTTGCTGGCCAGGGCCGGGTAGGCGCCGGAGACCGACTCGTTGATCGTCCGGGCGCCCTGCGAGCCACCGGTGACCACGATCGTGGGGCGGTGCTGGTCGAGCCCGAAGAAGCTGCGCGCCTCGGCGCGCAAGGCCCAGCGGTCCATCGTCGAGATCATCCGGCGGATCGGCAGCCCGATGTATTCGGCCTTGGGCAGCTTGGTGTCCGGGAAGCTCACCGCGACCCGGTCGGCAACCCGGGCTCCCGCCTTGTTGGCGA
>JALZDD010000651.1 GCA_030862715.1 Actinomycetota bacterium
GAGCGCCCGAAGTGGAAGGGTGAGGACATGCCTCGCTACCTGATGATCCTCGACTACCAAGGCGGCACCGACGAGACTCCCGGCGGGATGGCCGGGTGGAAGCCGGAGGAGCTGCAAGGTCACATGAGCTACTACGAAGCGCTCAACAAGGCCCTGACCGAGTCCGGCGAGCTGGTGCACGTCGAGGCGCTGACGCCGCCCGACCAGGCGTTCGTGGTGACCTCCGACGGCACCGACAAGACCGTCACCGACGGGCCGTTCCAGGAGTTCAAGGAGTGGGTCGCCGGCTACATGATCATCGACGCCGAGACCGAGGAGCGCGCCCTGGAGATCGCCGCGCTCTACTCTGCCGCGCCCGGCGCCGGCGGGCGGCCGATCGAGCAGCCGATCCAGGTGCGCCGGATGTACCACGGCACCGACGGCTCCTCGGTCGACGACACCATCGCCTTCGGCGAGGCGAGCATCGAGTGACCGAGGCGCTGCCGGCTGATCCTGATGGCTTCGGGCTCCGCTTCAGCATCCTCCTCCGTGACCTCACGCCGCAGGTCGTCGCCATCGTCACCCGGCGCAGCGGCGACTTCTACGCGGCCGAGGACGCGGTGCAGGAGGCGCTGGTCGAGGCCGTACGCACCTGGCCGGAACGAGGCGTTCCGGAGCAGCCCCGCGGCTGGCTGGTCACCACCGCGATGCACCGCCTCGTCGACGCCAAGCGCAGCGAGTCGCGCCGCCGCGACCGCGAGCAGGCCGATCAGCTGGCGGAGCCAGAGGGGCAGGAGACGTACGAGGGGGACGACTCCCTCGACGTACTCCTGCTCTGCTGTCATCCCAGTCTCACCCCGGCCTCGGCGGTGGCACTCACCCTGCGGGCGGTCGGCGGGCTAACCACCCGGGAGATCGCGAACGCCTACCTCGTCCCGGAGAAGACGATGGCGCAGCGGATCTCCAGGGCGAAGGGCACGATCAAGGGGCGCTCGCTCGGGATCGACGGCGCCGCCGACCTCGCAGCGCGGATCCCGGCGATGCTGAAGGTGCTCTACCTGCTCTTCAACGAGGGGTACGTCGCGACCGAGGGCGACCAGCTGCAGCGGGTCGACCTGTGTGCCGAGGCGATCCGGCTGACCCGCCTCGCCCGCACCGCGCTCGCCCGGATGACGGGGAGCGCCCACGGCGAGCTCGGCGGCCTCCTCGCGCTGATGGTGCTGCTCGATGCTCGCCGTCCTGCCCGGATCGACGCGCACGGCGCCGTGGTGCCGCTGGCCGACCAGGACCGGAGCCGGTGGCGCGGCGAGGCCACCCGCGAGGGGATCGCGCTGATCGACTCCGTCATCGGCACGGGCCGTCCGGGGACCTACCAGATCCAGGCCGCCATCGCCGCGCTCCACAATCGCGCGCCCACCGCGGAGGAGACCGACTGGCTGCAGATCACCGCGCTCTACGGGTTGCTGGAGAAGGTCGCGCCCGGGCCGATCGTGACGCTCAACAAGGC
This sequence comes from Actinomycetota bacterium, assembly GCA_030862715.1. The sequence goes on from JALZDD010000651.1 coordinate 1,487, forward strand.
CGTCGCGGTCGGGTACGCCGACGGCCCGGGCCCCGCACTCGCATTGCTTGACGAGCTCCTGCGTGACTGTGCTCAGAACGGCGCCGCCGGCTTCGCCGACCATCCGCGGGTGCCCGCGGTGCGCGCTCATCTGCTGGAGCTCGCCGGCGACCTGGACGGTGCTGCCGCTGCGTACGATCTGGCCTCGGTGCGGGCCACCAACCTCGCCGAGCGACGTTTTCTGACGTCGAAGGCGGCTACGCTGCGGGATGCCCGCTGCTGAAGCGAAGCCCGAAGCGAGAGAGCACCGCTGAGTTCTACTGAGAACCGTTCTCAGGCTACGCTGTGCCTGTGATCGAACTGCGCACCCCGACCCAGATCGAGCAGATGAAGCCAGCCGGCCGATTCGTGGCCGATGTCCTGACCGCACTCCGCGAGCACGCTGCCGTGGGTGTGAACCTGCTCGAGCTCGACGAGCTGGCGCACAAGATGATCAAGGACCGCGGCGCGGAGTCCTGCTACATCGACTATCACCCGAGCTTCGGCGCGATGCCGTTCGGCAAGGTGCTCTGCACCTCGGTCAACGACGGCGTGCTGCATGGCCTGCCCTTCGATTACAAGCTCCAGGACGGCGACCTGCTCAGCGTCGACTTCGCTGCGAGCGTCGACGGCTGGGTCTCCGACTCGGCCCTCTCCGTCGTCGTCGGCACGCCCCGCCAGGAGGACCTCGACCTGATCGAGACCACCACCCAGGCGCTCGCCGCCGGCATCGACGCCGCGCGCGTCGGCAACAAGGTCGG
>JALZDD010000652.1 GCA_030862715.1 Actinomycetota bacterium
GCCCCGGAGCAGCATGCTCCGGGGCCCGCGCCGTTCGTGCTCAGGCGACTGTGTGTGAGCGTCGCTGGGAGCGCCGGGCGGCGAGCAGCTCGCCGACGGCGCTGGACTGCTTCGGACCGCGCTGCAGGCGGGCGTGGTGGGGAAGGGCCCGGCCCAGGACGTTGAGCCGGGAGCGTACGACTGCGGTCGGGGCCACGCGCATGACGGCCTGGGCGCCGAGACCGATCCGGGCGAGGAACCGGTTGCCGTCACGGCCACCGGCTGCCGCGGCGGCCGCGATCGTCCTGACCCCGCGCTCCTCGGCGAAGGCGACGGCCGACTCCATCAGCATTCGGCCCACGCCACGGCGGCGGAAGGTGGGCACGACGTGTGGCGCGAAGATCTGCACCGTCGGCTCCAGATTGAGCGGACCGAAGGTGGTCGCGCGTACGTAGACCGCTCCCACGGGCTCGCTGCCGCACTCGGCGACCAGGAGGCGCTGGTCGGGGGAGGCGTCGGCGGCACGGATGATCGTCTCCAGGTCACCCAGCTGCTCCTGGGCGTCCGCCATCCGCAGCGAGTCCTGCCAGATGCCGAGAAGGAAGAGCGCGTCATCGGCTCGTGCCTCTCGCATCGTCACCGGCACCCTCATCGAGTCCGTCCTCGAAGGGCGCCGTGCGTACAGATCATCACAATTCCTCCACGATCGTGGCTGTTCCTGGGCGGAATCGGGTTTCCCGAGTGATTATGGACCACCACGGCGCCGATAATACGGAGCCGATCATGGCGGCAACCCGGGCAATCATGCCATGGGGGAGATGTAACGGATTGGTGAAAAGAAAGGTCCCTCGGGTGATTCGCCCTCCGTGCGTCTCTAATGTGTCTCCGCAAGGTCCGGCGTGAGCCGGGCCAGCCCATACGAAAGAGGGACTAAGCAGTGAACTCATCATCCTCTACCTGGATGAAGCTGACCGCAGGCGCCGGCGCCTTGGCGCTCAGCTTCACCCTCGCCGCCTGCGGCGGCGAGACCGCTTCCGAGGAGCCGGAGAAGAAGGCCGCCGCCAAGGGCGACGGCACTCTCACCATCGGGCAGCTCCTCCCGCAGACCGGCAGCCTCGCGTTCCTCGGCCCGCCCGAGTTCGCCGGTTCCGACCTGGCGATCCAGGACATCAACGCCGCCGGCGGTGTGCTCGGCAAGGACGTCGTGTCCGTCGTAGCAGACTCCGGTGACACCACCTCCGCGATCGCCCCCACCGAAGCGGACAAGCTCATCGACGCCAAGTCCGACGTCATCGTCGGCACCGCGTCCTCGGGCGTGTCGATGACCGTGATCGACAAGATCATGTCGTCGGGCACCGTGATGTTCTCCCCGGCCAACACCTCGACCGAGTTCGACGAGGGCGACTTCGCGAAGCCGGACCTCTACTTCCGCACGGCTCCGTCCGACATCCTGCAGGGCGCCGTCATGGCCAACCTGCTGCTCGAGGACAAGCGCACCAACGTGGCGATCCTGGCCCGCCAGGACGCCTACGGCGAGACGCTTGCCGAGGAGATCAAGGCCAACCTCGAGGGTGCCGGCTCCAAGGTCGCCACCACGGCGTTCTACTCCGAGGACGCCACCTCGTTCGACGCCCAGATCAACGAGGTCGCCGGCTCGGGCGCCGACGCGGTCGTCGTGGTCGCCTTCGAGGAGACCAAGAAGCTCATCCCGCAGCTCATCGCCGCGGGTGCCGGCCCGGCCAAGCTGCCGACGTACTTCGTCGACGGCAACCTGTCGGACTACTCCAAGGACTTCACCAAGGGTGAGCTCAAGGGTGTCAAGGGCACCCTCCCGGGCGCCGAGACCACCGGTGACTTCAAGGAGCAGCTGCTGAAGGTCGACCCGAAGCTGGCCGACTACTCCTACGCCGCCGAGTCCTACGACGCCACCATCGTCTCCGCGCTGGCGGCGGTCAAGGCCGACAGCGACGCCGGTGAGGCCATCGCCGAGGAGATCGTCGACATCACCACCGGTGGTGAGAAGTGCGAGACGTACGCGGACTGCGTCAAGCTCATCGAGGACGGCAAGGACGTCGACTACGACGGCAAGTCCGGTCCGATCGAGCTCGGCGAGACCGGTAGCCCGACGGCTGCGTCCATCGGCATCTACCAGTACAACGACAAGGCGACCTACGCCCCCGTCAAGTACATCGCTGGCGAGGTCTGAGCCTGTGACCCTGCGACGAAGTCGCAGGATCACAACGCGAAGAGATCGAGCGTGATGACTGAGCGAGGTCGAACGGCGAGCTTGCTCGTCCGTTCGCGCCGAGCGAGGGAGTAAGGCGCCCGAAGGGCGCCAGCGAAGCGGGTGAGCTTGCGAACCCGCGAAGCGGGTCGAGATCCAGTCGCTGAGCGAAACCGATAAACGAAGGGCCCCGGAGCGACAAGCTCCGGGGCCCTTCTACGTGTGTTCCTACATCGAGATCCGGTCGGCGTCGATGAGCGAGCAGGTGATCCGCGAGGTGCAGACCCGCTTGCCGCGCTCGTCGGTGATCACGACCTCATAGGCCGCCGAGCTGCGGCCGAGGTGAATGGCCGTCGCGGTGCCGGTGACGATGCCGGAGGTCGCTGACCGGTGGTGGGTGGCGTTGATGTCGACGCCGACGGCGATCTTGCCCAGGGACGCGGCGTGCATGCCGGAGCCGGTGGACCCGAGCGTCTCGGCGAGCGCGACCGAGGCGCCGCCGTGAAGCAGCCCGTAGGGCTGGGTGTTGCCCTCGACCGGCATGGTGCCGACGACCTTCTCAGCGGAGATCTCCAGGATCTTGACGCCCATCTTGTCGTTGAGGCCGCCCATGCCGTGGGGGAGCGACGCGAAGAAGGTCTCGCCTACGGTCTTCTCGGTCGGCGCGACGGACTGGTCGGTGGTCGATGCATCGGTCATGGATGCATCGTCGCATGTGCTGTGAGGGGTCGGGGCGCGGGGGACGCGCGGGTCTCGACCCGCGGTCGCGCCCTTGTCGGTGGTCGTGGATAGAGTCGGACCGTGGCTGACGTGACGCGTGACCGACTGCTCCTTCTCGATGGGCACTCGCTGGCCTATCGGGCCTTCTTCGCCCTGCCGGTGGAGAACTTCTCGACCGTCACGGGGCAGAACACCAATGCCGTCTACGGCTTCACGTCGATGCTGGTCAACGTGCTGCGCGACGAGACCCCGACCCACGTCGCGGTCGCCTTCGATCTGTCGCGCCAGACGTTCCGGCTGGAGGAATACTCCGAATACAAGGCCAAGCGCAACAAGACCCCCGACGAGTTCAAGTCTCAGCTGCCGCTGATCCAGCGCCTGCTCGATGCGCTGCACATCCGCCACCTGTCCCTCGCGGGCTATGAGGCCGACGACATCATCGCGACCCTGGTGACCCAAGGGCTGGAGGCCGGGATGGAGGTGCTGATCCTGACCGGCGACCGCGACTCGCTCCAGCTGGTCACCGAGTCCTCGACCGTGCTCTACCCGATGCGTGGTGTCTCGGACCTGGCGCGGATGACGCCGGAGGCCGTCGAGGCGAAGTACGGGGTCCCGCCACACCGCTATCCCGAGATCGCCGCGCTGGTGGGGGAGGACTCCGACAACCTGCCCGGCATCCCGGGCGTCGGCCCGAAGACGGCCGCGAAGTGGATCAACACCTACGACGGCCTGGACAACCTGATCACCCACGCCGACCAGATCAAGGGCAAGGCCGGCGACAACCTGCGTGCCCACCTCGGCGATGTGATGCGCAACCGGCGGCTCAACGCCCTGGTGCGAGACCTGACCCTGGAGGTCGGCCCGGCGGATCTTGGGCGGGTCGAGTGGGACCGGGCAGCCGCGCTGGAGCTCCTCGACGAGCTCGAGTTCCGCGGCGAGATCCGCACCCGGATCACCGACGTCCTCGCGCCCGAGGACGACGTTCCGGTCGATGAGAGCGGGTTCGCGCTGGAGGGCGAGACGCTGGCTCCTGGTGCCGTCGCGACGTTCCTCGAGGAGCTCGGGACCACGCCGGTGGGTGTGCATGTGCGTGGGACCTGGGGTTCCGGCACCGGCCGCGTGGACGGGTTCGGCTTCGCGACGCAGGAGCGGGCTGCGTACGTGGGGGTCGAGGAGCTCACCCCCGAGGACGAGGCCGCGCTGGCCGGCTGGCTCGCGGACGCCTCGAGGCCGAAGATCATGCACGACGCCAAGGGGCCCGAGTTGGCGATCGACGCCCACGGCTGGTCCTTGGCCGGGCTGGTCACCGACACTGCTCTGTCGGCCTACATCGTGGCTCCCGACCAGCGCTCCTACGACCTCGCCGACCTGACGCTGCGCTACCTCAAGCGTGAGCTCAAGCAGGAGGACGATGGCGGGCAGGAGTCGCTCTTCGGCGACGACGAGGTCGGTGGCGACGGGGTGGCGCGGACCTCGATGCTCTATGCCCGGGCCGTGATCGACCTCGCTGTCGAGCTCGACTCGGCGGTCGAGGCCGCCGGCGGACACCGGCTCCTCGCCGAGGTGGAGCTCCCGCTGCTGCATCTGCTGGCGCGGATGGAGAAGACCGGCATCGCGGTCGACACCGAGCACCTCGACGCCCTGGAGCGACACTTCGCCGGCCAGATGAAGCAGGCGGCCGACGATGCCTACGGCGTGATCGGGAAGGAGATCAACCTCGGCTCGCCCAAGCAGCTGCAGGTGGTGCTCTTCGACGAGCTCGACATGCCGAAGACGAAGCGCACCAAGACCGGCTGGACCACCGACGCCGACGCGCTGCAGCAGCTCTACGTGAAGACCGAGCACCCGTTCCTGCTCGCCCTGCTGCGCCACCGCGACGTCACCCGGCTGCGGGTCACCATCGAGGGCCTGCTGAAGACGGTGCAGGACGACGGCCGGATCCACACCACCTTCAACCAGACCATCGCGGCGACCGGGCGGCTCTCCTCGACCGAGCCCAACCTGCAGAACATCCCGGTGCGCACCGAGGAAGGTCGCGGGATCCGCAAGGGGTTCGTCGTCGGCGGCGGCTTCGAGTCGCTGATGACCGCCGACTACAGCCAGATCGAGATGCGGATCATGGCGCATCTGTCCGAGGACGCGCTGCTCATCGAGGCGTTCCGCTCCGGACGCGACTTCCACTCGATCACCGCCGCGCGGGTCTTCGGGGTCGACCCCGACGCGGTCTCCACCGAACAGCGGGCCAAGATCAAGGCGATGAACTACGGCCTCGCCTACGGCCTGTCCGCCTTCGGCCTCTCCCAGCAGCTCGGGATCGAGCCGAGCGAGGCGCGTGGGCTGATGGAGGAATACTTCGAGACCTTCGGTGGCAT
>JALZDD010000674.1 GCA_030862715.1 Actinomycetota bacterium
CGGCGACATCCGAGGTCACCCGAGAGTTGGCGGTCGCGGTCGTCGCGAGCACCGGGATGCCGTCGGGAAGGTCGGCCAGCAGCGTACGGATCCGGCGGTAGTCGGGCCGGAAGTCATGGCCCCAGTCGGAGATGCAATGGGCCTCGTCGACCACCAGCAGGCCGCACTCGGCAGCCAACCGGGGCAGCACCGCGTCGCGGAACTTCGGGTTGTTGAGCCGCTCGGGGGAGACCAGCAGGACATCCACCTCGCCGGCGTGGATCGCCTCCTCGATCGAGACCCAGTCCTCCGGGTTGGTCGAGTTGATCGTCACCGCCCGGATCCCCGCCCGCTGCGCCGCCGCGATCTGGTTGCGCATCAGCGCGAGCAGCGGCGAGACGATCACGGTCGGCCCGAGACCGGCCTCACGGAGCAGCAGCGTCGCCACGAAGTAGACCGCCGACTTCCCCCAACCCGTCTTCTGCACGACCAGTGCCCGGCGACGCTCGACGGCGAGCGCCGAGATCGCCGACCACTGGTCCTCACGCAGAGCCGCATCCGGACGCCCGACCAGGGCGCGCAGATGCGCCTCGGCACGGGCACGTACGTCGGTGGCCGGATCAGTCATGCCCACAGGTCTACCAGGCACCTCCGACAGAGTCGCCCAACGGCATCCGGGGCCCGCCGCAGCGCGAGCTCGAGCGTCGCGACGACCCGTCCATGCGAACTGTTATTCACCCGAGCGCAAGAACAACGCCGAGCCGGCGCTGTTGGTCCTCCCCCACGGGGACCCGCAGAACCGGCCCGGCGTCTCCAGTATGCGTCCAATCGCCGCACCGGCATAACCACACGCCCGAATTCGTACTTTAGTTACCCAAAGCGGTCGACGGCGCCGCCTCCAGTAGGAAAACGACGCCGTCGGACGGCTCTGTTGTCAGTGTGGCGAGATCAGCTCACCGAGACCGCGGTCCACGCCGCCTCGACGGCAGCGACCTCGGCGCTGGAGGCACCGTAGAGGTCCGAGGCCGCCTTCACGGTGGCGTCGCGAGCGCCCGCGTAGTCGGTGGTCGAGGTGAAGTAGGTCGAGTTGGCCCGGAACCAGATCTTCTCCGCCTTGTCGCGGCCGATCCCGGTGATCGTCGAGCCGTCACAGGTCGTGCTCGAGTGCTCGACCCCGCCGATCGTCTTCGTGCCCGAGCCCTCGGAGAGCAGGTAGAAGAAGTGGTTGCCGACTCCGCTGGAGTAGTGGACGTCGAGGTCACCGGTCGAGGACGACCAGCAGTTGACCGAGTTGCCGTCGAAGGACGGGTTGTCCATCCGGCGCAGCGGGTCGCCACCGTCGAGGATGAAGGACTCGCCGATCAGGTAGTCGCCCTGGTCCTCGGCGTTGTCGGCGTAGAACTCGACCGCCGTCCCGAAGATGTCCGAGGTCGACTCGTTGAGCCCACCGGACTCACCGGAGTACTCCAGGCCCGAGGTGTTCTCGGTGACACCGTGCGTCATCTCGTGGCCCGCGACGTCGAGCGAGACCAGCGGCCCGTAGCCGACACCGTCGCCGTCGCCGTACGTCATCTTCTCGCCGTCCCAGAAGGCGTTGACGTAGTCGTTGCCGTAGTGGACCCGGTTGTAGGAGCCCGAGCCGTCGCCGAAGATGCCGTCGCGGGCGTGGACGTTCTTGAAGTAGTCCCAGGTGACGTTGGTGCCGTACTGCGCGTCGGCCGCCGCGGTCGCCCGGTCGTCGTCGGAGCCGTTGCCGAACGTCGTGGTCGGGCTGGTGACCACCGTCCCGGCCGCGCACCCGAACCCGAGGAGCTGGCACAGCAGGCTGTCCTCGGCGTTGTTCATGTCGGTCGTGTAGGTGCCGCCACGGGTCTCGTCACGCAGCTCGTACGTCGAGCCGTTCTGCTTCACCTGCAGCGGGACGGTCCCGGAGTAGAGGGTGTTGCCCTCGCCGTCGATGGTGTGGATGCCCTCGACCCGGCGCAGCACCTTGCCGGTCTCCGCGTCGACGTAGGTCGCGAGACGCGAGGGGGTGCCGTCGGCCTGCTTGCCCTTGGTGGTCACCCGCCACGCCAGCGTCGGGGTGCCCTCGACCGCGTCGACGACGAGCTCGGGGGCGTACCTCTTGTCGGCCTGGAGCTTGGTGATCGTCTTGGTGACGGCGTCCAGGGTCAGCGCGGCCTTGGTGGCCGCCGTCTCGGTGACGGCCGGCTTCACCGAGAGGTCGAGCACCTTGGTCAGCCCCTGGGAGACCGAGGTCAGGGTGCCGGCCTTGCTCTGGTGGGCGACCAGGTCGCCGCCGACGACCTCGAGGCCCTCGTACGTCCGGTTCATCCGTACGTGGGTGGCACCGTTGGCGTCCTTCAGGGTCACCACGGGCTCGAGCTCCTGGCCCGCGCCGACCTTCCAGGTCGACGGCTTGCTCGTCAGCGCGCTGATCGCCTTGTCCGCGATCGACTCGTCGTCGATGATCTGCTGGGCTGCCAGGCCCGTCTGCGTGATGCTCGTCGGCGTGATGGCGGAGGCGGAACCGGCAGGGGTGGCGCCGGCTGGGCTTCCGAAGGAGGCGATGAAGGCAGTTCCTGCAACAGCGGCAGCGGTGGTTGCGCCCGCCGCTCGAACGAATCTACGCATGGGGGTACTCCTCGAGATCAGGACCAGGATGGGACCGGATCCTGCCACCCGAATCGGGTGCGCGACCGAACAATTTCCTGCAATGCAGCTTTATGAAGCGGTCGCCCCGCGTAACTCGTTTACGTCGTTATCAAGAATTAACCAAACGCACCCGGGGGCATATCACCAGATGCGCACTCGGTCCTCCGGATCGAGCCACAGTCCGTCGCCCGGAGCGGTGCCGAAAACCTCGTGGAACTCGTCCAGGTTCCGCGCGATGTTGGCACGGAACTCGGGCGGGCTGTGCGGGTCGATCGTGAGGTACTGCTGCGCCTGCTCCTTGCGTCGCACCGTACGCCACACGTAGGCCCAGTTGAGGAAGAGCCGCTGCCGGTCGCCGACGCCGGCGGAACCGTCGGTCGCGAGCATGTAGGCGGTGTGCGCGATCGTCAGGCCGCCCAAGTCGCCGATGTTCTCGCCGACGGTCAGGGCACCGTTGACGAACTCACCCGGCAGGTCGCGCGGCGAGAGCCCGGAGTACTGCGCGATGAGCGCCTTGGTCTTCACCTCGAAGGCCGCCTTGTCCTCCGGCGACCACCAGTCCTGCATGTTGCCGTCGCCGTCGAACTGCGCGCCCTGGTCGTCGAAGCCGTGCCCGACCTCGTGGCCGATGACCGCGCCGATGCCGCCGTAGTTCTCCGCCGGGTGCGCGTCCTTGTCGAAGAACGGACGCTGCAGGATCCCGGCCGGGAAGCAGATCTCGTTGGTGCCCGGGTTGTAGTAGGCGTTGACCGTCTGCGGCAGCATGAACCACTCGTCGCGGTCCACCGGTCCGCCGAGCTTGCCGAGCTGCCGGTCGGTCTCGAAGATCGACGCCGCCGAGACGTTGCCGATCAGGTCGTCCTTGGAGATGGTCAGCGCCGAGTAGTCTCGCCACTTCAACGGGTAGCCGATCTTCGGCGTGAACTTGTCGAGCTTCTCGTACGCCTTCTCCTTGGTCTCCTCGCCCATCCAGTCGAGCTCGGAGATCGACTTGCGGTAAGCCTCCAGGAGATTGTGGACGAGCTCGTCCATCTGCGCCTTCGCCTCGGGCGGGAAGTGACGCGCGGCGTACTCCTTGCCGACCGCCTCACCGATCGCGCCCTCCACGATCGCCACTCCGCGCTTCCAGCGTTCGCGCAGCTCAGGGGTGCCGTTGAGGGTGCGCCCGTAGAAGTCGAAGTTGGTCTCGACGAAGTCGTCGGTCAGGTAGGGCGCCGCCCAACGCAGCACGTGGAAGTAGAGCCACGACTTCCAGTCGTCGATGTCGACCTCGCCGAGCACGGTCGAGAGGTGGGCGAAGAACGACGGCTGCCGCACGACCACCTCACCGAGCACCGCCTCGGTGCTCAGCTTCGAGCCGGAGAGGTTGCGGACGTACGCATCCCAGTTGAAGTTGGGGGCCAGCTCGCGCAGCTCGGCGAGGGTCAGCAGGTTGTAGGTCTTCTGCTTGTCGCGAGTCTCCTCGCGCGCCCAGTGACCCTCGGCCAGGCGGGTGTCGATCCGGATGATCGTCTCGGCGGCCGCACGCGGGTCGGGGTGCTCGGCGAGCTCGTAGAGGCGGGTCAGATAGTCGGCGTACTTCCCCAGCACCTCGGCGAACTTCTCGTCGAAGTAGTAGTCCTTGTCGGGCAGCCCGAGGCCGCCCTGGAGCAGGTTGAAGATGTAGCGGTCGGACTGCTTGTCGTCGTTGTCGACGTAGGACCCGAAGAGCCCGTGACCGCCGATCCGCTCGACCTCGCCCAGGAACGCCGCCAGGTCGTCCGCGTCGCGGAGCCCGTCCACGGCGGCCCTCAGGCCATCAAGAGGACGTACGCCGCGCGCGGCCACCCCCTCCACGTCCATGAAGCTCGCGAAGAGGTCGCCGATCTTCTGGGCGTCGCTGCCCGGCTCGCCACCGGAGGCCGCAAGCTCCTCGATGATCGCGCGCACGTCCTTCTCGGCCTGGTCGGCGAGCATCACGAACGGCCCCCA
>JALZDD010000691.1 GCA_030862715.1 Actinomycetota bacterium
CGCCCCAGCCGAACGACTGACAGATACTGGGACGGTGATCTCAGATCATGGGACGCGCGATAGGGTGAGGTGACACGGCGCGACACATGGGGTTAACGTGTGGGCATGCTGAACAGCATTCTCGTACTTATCAGGCGCGTCGCCTAGGAGCCACTGGCCCCAGACGACGCGTCTCCCTCCGTTGCCCGCCGGGCCGGAGGGTTTTTTGTTGCACGAGCAGCCCAAGCCAAACAACCGAGCACAGCCCATGAGTAGAAGCTCCGATGAGTAGGACGGCGGACATGAGCGAGCAGATGACAGGCGCACAGAGCCTGATCAAGTCGCTGGAAGCAGCGGGTGCCGAGAACATCTTCGGCATTCCGGGAGGAGCGATCCTTCCGGCGTACGACCCGCTGATGGACTCGAAGATCCGCCACATCCTCGTACGTCATGAGCAGGGCGCCGGCCACGCGGCCCAGGGCTACGCCGCCGCGACCGGCAAGGTCGGGGTCTGCATGGCCACCAGCGGCCCGGGCGCGACCAACCTGGTCACCCCGCTCGCCGACGCCAACATGGACTCCGTGCCGATGGTGGCCATCACCGGCCAGGTCGGCGCGGCGATGATCGGCACCGACGCCTTCCAGGAGGCGGACATCCGCGGCATCACGATGCCGGTCACCAAGCACAGCTTCCTCATCACCGACCCCGCGGAGATCCCGCTGCGGGTCGCTGAGGCCTTCCACCTCGCCTCCTCCGGGAGGCCGGGTCCGGTCCTCGTCGACGTCACCAAGTCGGCGTTGCAGGCCACCACCACCTACCGGTGGCCGACCGAGCTCCACCTGCCGGGCTACCGCCCGGTGACCAGGCCGCACGCCAAGCAGATCCGCGAGGCGGCGCGCCTGATGCTGGAGGCCAAGAAGCCGGTCCTGTACGTCGGTGGCGGCACCATCCGCTCCGGCGCCCACCGCGAGCTCCTGCAGCTGGCCACGCTCACCGGGATCCCGGTGGTGACCACCCTGATGGCGCGCGGCGCCTTCCCCGACTCCCACCCGCAGCACCTCGGCATGCCGGGCATGCACGGCACCGTCCCCGCCGTCGCCGGCCTCCAGAAGTCGGACCTGATCATCAGCCTCGGTGCCCGCTTCGACGACCGCGTCACCGGCAACCTGGACTCCTTCGCCCCCAACGCCAAGGTGATCCACGCCGACATCGACCCGGCCGAGATCGGCAAGAACCGCTACGCCGACGTCCCGATCGTGGGCGACGTGCGTGAGGTCCTCACCGACCTGATCGCGGTGCTCACCGCCGAGAAGGAGGCCGGCAAGGAGGGCGACTACGAGGGTTGGGTCGCGTTCATGGCTGGGATCAAGAAGGCGTACCCGCTGGGTTATGACCTCCCCGCGGACGGCCTCTCGCCGCAGTACGTCATCGAGCGGCTCGGCAAGATCTCCGGCGAGGAGACGATCTTCACCGCCGGTGTCGGCCAGCACCAGATGTGGGCCGCGCAGTTCATCGGCTACGAGCACCCCAACACCTGGATCAACTCCGGCGGCCTCGGCACGATGGGCTACTCCGTCCCGGCCGCTATGGGCGCCAAGGTCGGCTGCCCGGACTCAACGGTGTGGTCGATCGACGGCGACGGCTGCTTCCAGATGACCAACCAGGAGCTGGCCACCTGCGCGATCGAGGGCATCCCGATCAAGGTCGCGATCATCAACAACGACAACCTCGGCATGGTGCGCCAGTGGCAGACGCTCTTCTACGGCGAGCGCTACTCCAACACCAACCTGCAGTCCCACGGCCAGCTCAAGCGCATCCCCGACTTCCCCAAGCTGGCCGAGGCCATGGGCTGCGTCGGCCTGGCCTGCGACTCCGCCGACGACGTCGATGCCACCATCGAGAAGGCCATGGAGATCAACGACATGCCCGTCGTCGTCGACTTCCGGGTCAACAAGGACGCCATGGTGTGGCCGATGGTCGCCGCCGGCTCCTCCAACGACGAGATCCAGTACGCGCGCGACCTCGCGCCCGAGTTCGACGAGGACGACCTCTGATGAGCATTCAGCCCGTGAAGACCGGCGGCAAGCACACGCTGAGCGTCCTGGTCGAGAACAAGCCCGGTGTCCTGGCCCGCGTGGCCGCTCTCTTCTCGCGCCGCGGCTTCAACATCGAATCTCTCGCGGTGGGGCCGACCGAGCACGACGAGCTCTCCCGCATGACGGTCGTGGTCAATCTCGAGAACACCCCCCTCGAGCAGGTCACCAAGCAGCTCAACAAGCTGGTCGAGGTGATCAAGATCGTCGAGCTCGAGCCTGAGACGCGTGTCCAGCGCGCCCTCATGCTGGTCAAGATCACCGCCACCACGGAGACCCGCAGCCAGGTGCTCGACACCATCCAGCTCTTCCGCGCCAAGGTCGTCGACGTGTCCACCGACACCGTCATCGTCCAGCTGGCCGGCAACACCGGCAAGCTCAACGACTTCCTCCGGGTCATCGAGCCCTTCGGCATCCGTGAGCTCTCCCAGTCCGGCATGGTCGGCATGGGCCGCGGCTCCCGGTCGATCTCCGAGCGCAGCCTGCGATCCGTGGCTGTGCCCGCTCCGCCTTCCGCGGTCTGAACCCCATCAAACACAACTAAAGGAGAAGCCCTCGTGGCTGAGATTTTCTACGACGACGACGCCGACCTCGCGCTGATCCAGGCGAAGAAGGTTGCCGTCATCGGCTACGGCAGCCAGGGCCACGCCCACGCGCTCAACCTGCGTGACTCCGGTGTGGACGTGCGCATCGGCCTGCAGCCCGGTTCGAAGTCGACCCCCAAGGCCGAGGAGGAGGGCCTCAAGGTCCTCAGCCCCGCCGACGCCGCCGCCGAGGCGGACGTGATCGTCATCCTCGCCCCCGACCAGCACCAGCGTGGGCTTTACAACGACGAGCTCGCGCCCCATGTGACCGCCGGCAAGACCCTCGTCTTCGGCCACGGCTTCAACGTGCGCTTCGGTTACATCAAGGCGCCCGAGGGCGTCGACGTGATCCTGGTCGCCCCGAAGGCCCCGGGCCACACCGTCCGTCGCGAGTACGTCGCCGGCCGCGGTATCCCGGACATCATCGCCGTCGAGCAGGACGCCTCCGGCTCCGCGTGGGACCTCGCCAAGTCGTACGCCAAGGGCATCGGCGGCACCCGCGCCGGTGTCATCAAGACGACCTTCACCGAGGAGACCGAGACCGACCTCTTCGGCGAGCAGGCCGTGCTCTGCGGCGGCGTGTCCCACCTGGTCCAGGCCGGGTTCGAGACGCTGACCGAGGCCGGCTACCAGCCCGAGATCGCCTACTTCGAGGTGCTCCACGAGCTCAAGCTCATCGTGGACCTGATGTGGGAGGGTGGCATCGCCAAGCAGCGCTGGTCGATCTCCGACACCGCTGAGTACGGCGACTACGTCTCCGGCCCGCGCGTCATCGGCCCGCAGGTCAAGGAGACCATGCAGCAGGTGCTCGCCGAGATCCAGGACGGCTCCTTCGCCGCCCGCTTCATCGCCGACCAGGACAACGGTGCGGCCGAGTTCCAGAAGCTGCGCGAGGAGGAGGCCGGTCACCCGATCGAGGCCACCGGCAAGGCCCTGCGCGCCCACTTCTCGTGGAGCCAGTCCGACGACGACTACACCGAAGGCTCAGCCGCCCGCTGACTCGCTGTTCGTCAAAACCCAAGCCGAGTCGGCGCGTTCTAACGCGC
>JALZDD010000721.1 GCA_030862715.1 Actinomycetota bacterium
CCTTCGTCGACGCCGCCTTCGGGATGCTCGGGCTCGAGGAGGCGCTCTCGGTCGTCTCGACCGTCATGGTCTCCTCGGGGCTGCTGGACTGGGCCGGCGTCGCCCGGGTCATGTCCACGACCCCGGCCCGGATCGCCGGTCTCGAGGAGCACGGGCGCCCGATCGAGGTCGGCGAGCCGGCCAACCTGGCCCTGATCGACCCGGCCGCGACCTACGTCGTGGATCGCGACCGTTCGCTCTCGCTCTCGCGCAACAACCCCTGGCACGACCGCAAGCTCACCGGCCGCGTCGTCGCCACCTTCCTGCGCGGAAAGCAGACGTACGCCGGTTAGGCTCCACCGCCGTGACCGACGTCTTCTCCGACAAGCTGGCGCAATGGCGCGCCTACACCGCGACCCCGTGGGGCCGGATCCGCTACACCGTGGTCGAGGAGATCCTCCGGCGCCAGTGTGCGGAGCTGGGTGAGGGGCTGCGGATCCTCGACGTCGGCGGCGGGGACGGGATGGACGCGCTGCCGCTGGCGCTGGCCGGGCACGACGTCACGGTCCTCGACCCGGCCGAGTCCTGGCTGGCCGAGGCGAAGCGTCGGGCCGCGGACGCCGGTGCCGACCTGGTCACGCTCGTCGGTGGCCTCGACGACCTGCCCGCGGGCGAGTGGGACCTGGTCCTATGCCACTTCGTGCTGCGCTATCGGCCGGCTAACGCCAGGGATGTACGCCGCCTCGCCGCTGCCGTCCGCCCGGGCGGTCGCCTCTCGGTGATGGAACCCAACCCGGCGAGCATGGTGCTGCGCCAGCTGGTCACGGGCGGCCCCGAGGCCGCGCTCACCGAGCTGCGTGCGGACACCAAGCGCACCGTGACCTTCGACCATGACGTACGTAAGGTCCCGATGGACGATCTCGAGACCGAGCTCGCTTCTGCGGGGCTGCGGCTCACCGGCCGGTTCGGCACCAGGACCGCCAACGACCTGCTCACTGACAACGACGCCAAGAACGACCCCGCCTACTTCGACCGCCTCCTCGAGCTCGAGCGCGAGCTGTGCGACCAGGAGCCGTTCGTACGTATCGCCGGGATGTACCAGCTCGTCGCGGAGCGACCGGGTTAGGCTCGGGAGCGTGGATAACCTCGAGCGCGTCTACAAGATGCCCTTCGGCTCCGTCTACCCGCACTACGTGACGAAGGTGGAGAAGAAGGGCCGCACCACCGCGGAGCTGCATCAGGTGATCACCTGGCTGACCGGCTTCGACGACGACGCGATCGCCAAGCACATCGAGGCGGGGACGAGCTTCGAGGAGTTCTTCGCCGCGGCCGACCTCAATCCGAGCTCGGAGCTGATCACCGGCGTGGTCTGTGGCGTGCGCGTCCAGGAGATCGAGGACCCGGTCATGCGCCAGGTGCGCTACCTCGACAAGCTGGTCGACGAGCTGGCCAAGGGCAAGGCGATGGAGAAGATCCTGCGCGGTTAATCGGTTGGACGGTGCGGCTGTCGGCCGCGTACGCTTTACTCATCATGAAGATCTTGCGCTGACCTCCGACTCGCGCCCGAGGCACATGCCCGGCGGGTCGTCCTCGAACCCGAAGGCCAGCGCTCATGTCATCTTCCATCGTTTCCGGGCCGATCGTCGTCCGCGACCTCTCCGTCTCCTTCCGCAGCGGCTCCGTCCTCGCCGGGATAGACCTCACCGTCTCCCCGGGTGAGCGGATCGCGCTCGTGGGGGAGAACGGCGCCGGCAAGTCCACGTTGCTCCGCGCTATCGCACACCGGCTGCCGCGCATGGCCCAACGCACAGGCACGCTCGAGGCGCCCGACGACCTCGTCTGGCTGCCGCAGGAGCCGCCGTTCCGCGATGCGGCGAGCATCGAGGACGTACTCGCCACCACCCTGCGCCCGCTCCGCGAGGCCGTCGCCACGGTCGAGACGCTCGCTGACCGTCTCGACGACCCCGAGGTCGCCGAGACGTACGCGAGCGCGCTCGACTTCGCGGTGGCCCACGACGCATGGGACGCCGACCGGCGGGCCATCCTGGCTGCCGAGCGTCTCGGCCTCAGCGGCTTGGACCGGGAGCGTCCGATCAGCACGCTCTCCGGCGGCCAGCGGACCAGGCTGGCGCTGGCGACCGCGATCACCCGCCGTCCCGACGCGCTGCTGCTCGACGAGCCCACCAACCACCTCGACGACGAGGCGGTCGCGGTGC
>JALZDD010000460.1 GCA_030862715.1 Actinomycetota bacterium
CTCGACGAGCCCACCAACCACCTCGACGTCTCCTACCGCTTCGAGCTGATGCACACCGTCGCGGAGCTCGGCATCACCACCGTGGTCGCACTTCACGAGCTCGACCTCGCGCTGGCCTACTGCGACCGGGTCGCGGTGCTCGACCACGGGCACGTCGTCGCTCTCGGGAAGCCGGCGGACATCCTCACGCCCGATCTGGTGCGGGAGGTCTTCGGAGTGGAGGCCAGCCGGATCACCGATCCCGAGGCCGGCACCCCACACCTGCTCCTGCGCGGGACGTCCGCGCGGGTTCGAGAAAGGAACACATGAACACCACCCCACTGCTGCGCACCGTCCCGGTGGCAGCGCTCACGCTCCTGGCCGCGACCGGATGCGGCGGCACCGGCGTCCAGAACGACGCCGCGGCGAAAGGCGAGGCGGCCGAGGGCTACCCGGTGACCGTGGAGAACTGCGGTCGCGAGATCACGGTCGAGTCGGCTCCGAAACGCATCGTCGGACTCAGCCCGGCGCAGACCGAGCTGCTCGTACGCCTCGGGGTCGCCGACCGGCTCGTCGGCCAGGCGCAGACGGCCATGCACGAGCTTCCCGAGGACGTCGCCGCCGACGCGAGTGACGTGCCCGAGCTGAGCACGGACGCGCCGCCGGCCCGCGAGCAGCTCCTCGACGTACAGCCCGACGCGGTCGTCGCGCCGACCGAGTACGAGTTCACCGCCGAGCAGGGCTTCGCCACCATCGACCAGCTCACCGACGCCGGGGTGACGACCTACGTCGCCGCCGGCGGCTGCCCCGAGCGCCGTTCCACGGGTGAGGTCACCGACCTGTTCACCGACCTGGAGGCGCTGGGCAGCATCTTCGACGTCCCGGCAGCCGCCGACGAGCTGATCGCCGAGACCCGGGGCGACCTCGAGGCGGTCGAGAAGGCCGTGGAGGACCGCCCGCGGCCCAAGGTCGCCCAGCTCTTCGTCGAGGGCAAGACGCTCTCCGCGATCGGCGCCGGGGTGGAGTACGACATGATCGAGCGCGCCGGCGGCGAGAACGTCTTCAGCCCGGACGAGGAGCTCTTCTCCCAGTTCTTCTCCGCGGTCGTCTCTCCGGAGGAGGTCGCCGCCCGCAACCCCGACGCCATCGTGTTCGCCGTTCGGGAGCCCTCCGAGGCCGGGCGGGTCGAGGCGTACCTGCGCAAGACCTTCCCCGACGTCACCGCCGTCAAGGAGGACCGCTTCATCGCCCTGCGCACGCCGGACACGTTCCCGGGCACGCTCGGCAACGTCACCGCGGTCCGGACGATCGCCGAGGGCCTGCACCCCGACGCGTTCTGAGTCCGAGCCACGCCAGCCGCGTCGTCGTCTGGGACGGCCCGGCCGGCGTGGCTCTCCCTGTCTATTCTCTGGCCAGAAGCCGCCAGCCCTCGGCCTGCGTACGTTCGCGCCAGAAGTCGAGGTATCTCCCGCCGTGGGCGAGGAGCTCGTCGTGGGAGCCCCGCTCCACGATCCGGCCGCCGTCGAGGACGACGATCTGGTCAGCGGCGACGACGGTCTGGAGGCGGTGGGCGATGACGATGACCGTACGGTCGGCGGAGAGCGCCGTGAGCGCCTCCTGGACCGCTGCCTCGTTCTCGGCGTCGAGGGCGGCGGTCGCCTCGTCGAGGAGCACGACGGGGGCGTCCTTCAACAGCGCCCGGGCGATCGAGACCCGCTGCTTCTCACCGCCCGAGAGCGTGGAGCCGGCCTCTCCGATCCGGGTCTGCCAGCCATGGGGAAGACGCTCGACGATGTCGTCGACGCGGGCCAGGCGGGCGGCCTCCCGCAGCTCGTCGTCGGTGGCGTCGGGCCGCGACATCATCACGTTGTCGCGCAGGGTGCCCTCGAAGAGATAGACGTCCTGGAAGACGATCGAGACGCGCCGCATCAGCGCCTCGGTGCCGAGATCGCGTACGTCGACGCCACCCAGCATCACCGAGCCCGCCGTGACGTCGTGGAACCGGGCGACCAGGCGCAGCAGGGTGCTCTTCCCAGAGCCCGACGGCCCGACCACGGCGGTCAGCGAACGTGGCGGCGCGGTGAGAGAGACCTCGTCGAGAACCCGGGTGGTGCCGTCGTAGGAGAAGGCGACGCCGCGCAGCTCGATCCTGCTGTCGGCCGGGTCGCCGGGCGTGGTGGGCTCGGGGAGAGGCTCGAGGGCGAGCACATCGAGGACACGTCGCAACGAGCCCTCGGCGATCCGCAGCGCGCTGGAGAGCTCGCCGTAGTCGATGAGCGACTCCACGAACCGCACCGTGAGGACGAGGAGACCGATTGCCGTGGCCGGGGCGAGCGCGCCGCCGAGGCTGAGGTGGACGGCCAGCGCGATCACCAGGGTGAGCAGCGCCTGGATCGAGAGCAGCTGGATCCCCAGGCCGCCGAAGCCGGTCACCAGCAGCCGTCGCGACGCCCGCTTCTGCTCCCGCAGCGCGGTCTCGACCAGCTCGTTGCCGTGGACGGT
>JALZDD010000740.1 GCA_030862715.1 Actinomycetota bacterium
CCGGTCACCAGCAGCCGTCGCGACGCCCGCTTCTGCTCCCGCAGCGCGGTCTCGACCAGCTCGTTGCCGTGGACGGTACGGCCGAAGACCCGCAGCGCCGGCTGGTTGAGCGCGAACTCGACCACGCGCGCCGAGCCTTCCGCCATCGCCGCGTCGTAGGCGCCTTCGCCGCGGCCGACGATCGTCGCCAGGAGCCGGGTGGTGGCGAGCACCGCGACGACCCCGACGAGGAGCGCGAGCGCCAGGCGCCACTCCAGGAACGTCATCGCGACGACCACCGTTGCCGGACTGACCACGGCGGCGATCAGCGGCCGCAGCAGATGACCCGGCACCGAGGCGATGTCGGTGGCGCCCTTGGAGGCCATCCGGGAGAGCTGGCCGGTGCGGTCCTGGTCGTACCAGCCCAGCGGCAGCCGCACGGTGTGGTCGCCGAGCCGGGCCAGGGTGATGTCGAGCAGGTCGCAGGCCAGGTCGTAGCCGTCCAGGTTGCCCACCGTCAACGCCACGTGATGGGCCACGAAGAGACCCGCCAGCACCCCCAGCCAGGTGGTCGCGGCGTCCCAGTCCTGGCGCAGCGCGGCGTCCAGGACCGGCACGACACAGGCGAAGGCCAGACCCTGGAGTACGCCGGTGGTGACGAACATCGCCACGACGCGGGCGAGCTGGCGCCGATGAGCGTGATCTAGGAGGTCGGCGAGCAGCCGGACGATGGTGATCATGCCGCCGCCTCCGTAGCGCAAGCGCGAGAGTACGGGAGCGGCGGCCTGATGCCTATTGTCGCTCGCTGACGCTCGCTCATGCCGACTCCTCCTGGGCCCAGCCGTCCACCGGGTGGGCACGCTGGTCGGCGGCCCAGAGCCGGGCGTAGCGCCCGCCGCGAGCGAGCAGCTCCTCGTGGGTGCCGAGCTCGGCGACCCGGCCCTCGTCGAGGACGACGATCTGGTCGGCCGCGGTAACCGTCGAGAGTCGATGCGCGATCACCAGCAGCGTACGTCCGGCGACGAGGCGTGACAGTGCGCGCTGGACGAGCGCCTCCGACTCGGGATCGGCCGCCGCGGTGGCCTCGTCGAGGACGAGGACCGGGGTGTCGGAGAGGAGAGCGCGGGCGATCGCGACCCGCTGCCGCTCACCGCCGGAGAGCTGGCCGTCCTCGCCGACCACCGAGTCGTAGCCACGCGGCAGCTCGTCGATGCGGTCGGCGATCTGCGCGGCCTCGGCCGCGCGGCGTACGTCCTCATCGGGTGCCTGTGGGTGGGCGAGCCGGATGTTGTCCCGGATCGAGGTACGCAGCAACCCGGTGTCCTGGAAGACGAAGGAGACATGCTCGTAGAGCTGTGCGCTCGTCATCTCGCGCAGGTCCACCCCGGCGATCGTGATCCGGCCGGCGATCGGGTCGGCGAAGCGGGGCAGCAGCTTGGCCAGCGTCGACTTCCCGGAACCGGAGTGGCCGACGAGCGCGGTCACGGTGCCCGGTTCGAGGACCAGGTCGATGTCGTGGAGCACCGGTCGCGCGCCGGGGGAGTAGGCGAAGGAGACGTGATGGAGCTCGACGCGGGCCGAGCCCGGCGCCGGGCAGGGGAGCGCCGGCTCGGGGAGCTCCGGCTCGGCCAACAGGCGCTGGATCCGCCGGGCCGCCTCGGTGGCCTCGCGCAGCTCGCGGGCGGCGTAGCCGGCGACCGTGACCGGCGCGGTCATGGCCAGGCCGAGAACGAGGAACGGGACCAGGTCGGGCCCGGTGATCTGGTCGGCCCGGAGCATCCAGACTCCGGCGCCGAGGACGAGCACCAGGGTCAGCGCGGGCGTCAGCGCGAGCTCCATCAGCAGCATCCCCAGAGCGGAGTGCCGCATCCAGGCCCGGTTGAACCCGCCGAACCGGGTGGCGACCTCGGCCAGCCGCCGGTGAGCCTGCCCGGTGGCGCCGAACGTCTTGATCTCCGCGATCCCGCCGGTGTTCTCGACCGTGGCCGCGGCGAGCTCGGCCAGCCCGGCGTCGTAGTCGCGGTAGAGCGCGGCGGCACCCCGCATCGAGATCCGGAACCCGACCAGCCCGAGCGCGAGCGGGATCAGGGTGATCAGGGCGAGCGGCGGGGAGACGATGAACAGGTACGCGGCGACGACCGAGGGCAGCGTGATCGCCGCGGTCAGCTCCATGACCGAGTGGGCGACCAGATGGTGCAGCGCGGCGACGTCGTCCTGCACCGCCTTCTTGACGGTGCCGGAGTTGCGCTCGGTGAACCAGGCCAGCGGCACCCGGCCGAGCCGGGCGACCAGCAGCCGGCGCAGGTGGATGGAGAGGTCGAGGTCCGCGACGTGGGAGAGCCACGACGAGCCGAGCACCGTCGCCAGGCGCACCAGCAGTGCCGCCACGCTCACCCAGACCACGAGCCAGGCGCGGCCGGTATCGACCGCGGCGCCGGACGCCGCGGGCAGCAGGATCCGGGCGAGCTCGACGATGCCGACCAGCGGCACCAGGCCGGCGACGGTCGAGACGACCATCAGCAGCAGGCTGGCGACCAGCCTTCCCCGGACAGGACGAAGCGTCTGGAGGAGGGGGGAGCGAGCCAACTGTTGTCCTGCCGAGATCGAGGGGTTGCTGCGTACGA
>JALZDD010000265.1 GCA_030862715.1 Actinomycetota bacterium
CTGACCCGACAAGAGCTCGAGCGCGCGATCGAGCTGATCTCGCCCGCGGAGGCGTACGTCGACTACGACCACCCCAACGTACGAAGCTGGCGTGACAGGATCCTGCCCGCGCTGATCGAGGATCCCGAGGCCGAGGTCGTGGCGGTGTTCATCGGGCGACGAGCCGGAGGAATCCGCCGATACAGCGATCGACGCGTTCCGGGCAGCGTTCCCAGACCAGGCCGTCGTGATCGCGGCGGCGACGGCAGGGGCGGCTGTCGTCAGAGAGATGTACGGCACCGACCTGAGCCACTTCGACAAGTCCCCGACTAGCCAAGAAGACAAGCACAGTGCCACGGAGGCGGACATCGCCTCCGAGAAGGCGATCCGGGAGACGATCGCGACGTACCGGCCCGAGGACGCCTTCGAGGGCGAGGAGACCGGGCGCAGCGGCGACAGCGAGCGGAGATGGCTGGTAGACCCGCTCTGCGGGACCCTCAACTACGCCGCACAGACCCCGCTCGCCGCGGTGAACGTCGCACTCGTGACGCCCGAGGGCATCCAGACGGCAGTCTCGGCGGATCCGATCAGCGAAGAGATCTTCTGGACCGACGGCGCCTCCGCCTGGCTGCGCAAGGGCGGCGGGGACACCGTTCTCACCCCGAGCCCGCGCACCCGGCTCGTCGACATCCAGTGCGACGGCCCGCTCGACCGGCCGTTCGTCGGCGGACAGCTCGTCGCCGACCCACGTCTGCGAGCCCACTTCGGCCCGCGCGTGATGTCCTCCACCCTTGCGGTCGCCTGGGTCGCGGCGGGCCGGCGGGCGGCGTACGTCACCGATGGCCACCTCGAGGGAAGCGTCCACTTCACCGCCGGAATCGCGCTGTGCCAGGCCGCCGGATGCGTCGTCACGGACCTCAACGGCGACCCGATCCACACCGGCCGCGGGATGATCGCCGCGGCCGACGCGGCCACCCACCAGCTACTGCTGGACCTGGTCCGCCCGCACCTGGAGGCGGCGGACCCGGACCGGACGAGCCCAGCCTGAGCCGAGCGGCTCAGCGCTGCATCAGTGCGTCCATCGCGACCGCGAGAGCAGCAGCGACTCGGAAGTCGACGCGCGGGTCGTGGACGGTGACCGTGTACTTGTCACGGAAGGCGAAGCGGCGCTCGATCGAGATCAGCGGCTGGCCCTCGGACGACACGTAGTCGAAGTGGATCGGGAGGAAGTCGAGCTCGGTGAAGCGGCGCAGGATGGCGACCAGCTGGTTGCGCTCCTGACCGGTGCCGGCGTACCCGGGGCCCTCGACCTGGAACGTCGAGCGCAGCAGGCTCTTGCCGAAGTCCTTCCGGAAGAAGCCCAGCGACGCACCGCTCGGGTCGGTGACGTCGTAGCCGGCGTTGAGGTCCATCACCGCACGCGCCTTGAACGCGAAGACGGCCTGCGACTTCGACTCGTCGGCGTAGAACGTCACCTGCTCCTTGAACGCCAGCCGCTTCTGCTGCGCGAAGGCGAGCACCTGCCCCTCCGAGCCGTCGGGGTTGGCGGCCTGGGCGACGTACTTGTTGGTGAAGGGCGTCACCTTCTGGCGAAGGTAGAAGCGGGGAACGTGATAGGGCTGCTGCGTCATGCGCGCAACCTATCGTCGTCAGCGACGGCGCGCGACGAGATAGGCCTGCGGCGTCCGCTCCCAGTCCTCGGCGGAACGCACCACGGTCCCGGTGACCTCGAAACCCGCCTCCTCGAGCAGCGCGCTGGTCGCCTCGACCGGGAGCCGGTAGCCGTCGAACGTGACGTCGTGGCCATAGGCGCCGATGTGGCGTACGTGCTCGTCCCCGACCTGGAACGCGGTCACGAACCGGCCGCCGCGACGGGTCACCCGGGCGAGCTCGGCGAGGACCTCGGGCCGGCGCGCGGGCGGGGTGTGGATGAGGGAGTACCAGGCCAGCACCCCGGCGAGCTCACCGTCGCGGAGCGGGAGGCGGGCCATGTCGCCGACCTCGAACCGGAGCGTCGGATGCCGCTCGATGGCTTGCGCGATCATGCCCGTCGACAGGTCGACGCCGAAGACGTCGAGCCCCCGCTCGGCCAGATAGGCCGTCACCCGGCCGGGCCCGCAGCCGATGTCGCCGACGAGCCCGCCACCGTCCTTGCGTACGTAGGCGATGAACGTGTCGAGGACGCCGGCGTCGAACGAGGTCTCGGTGATCGTCGGGTCGACGATCTCGGCGTACGCCTTCGAGACCGTGTCGTAGGCAGCCCGGGTCTCGGTGACGTCGTAAGGCTCCGTCACGGGCGTCCCCGGAAGAAGGCAGCGGTCATCGCCATCACCGACTCCGCGGCCGGGAAGGTCTGGCCGTGTCGCCAGAAGCCGTGGATCTGGCCGACGGCACGGAAGGCGACCACCTCGACGCCGAGGTCGGCCAGCCGGAGCGCGAAGTCCTCGTTCTCGTCGGTGAGGATGTCGCCCTCGGCGCTGACGATCAGCGTCGGAGGCAGGCCGCGAAGCTCCTCGTCAGAGGCGAGGTAGGGGCCGAGGTCGGGGTTGCGGAGATCGGCCGCGGTCGCGGCGTACTGCTTCCAGTACCACGCCGCCTCCTCGTTCCAGCCGTCCTTCATCGCATAGCCCGGGGTGCTCATCGACGGGTCGAGGAACGGGTAGACGAGCACCATCGCGCCGAAGACGCCCGGGTTGCGCAGCGCCGCCACGAGGGCGAGGTTGCCGCCGGCGCTGTCGCCGTGGACGTACGCCGGCAGGGTGCTCAGCAGCGGGTCGTTGCCCAGCCACTTGACGACCGTGTCGACGTCGTCGGGAGCCGCGGGATAGCGGTGCTCCGGAGGCCTGCGGTAGTCGACCGACAGCACACGCAACCCGCTCCGGTTGGCCAGCCGCCGGCACGCGGCGTCGTGGACCTCGACGTCGTTGAAGACGAAGCCACCGCCGTGGAGGTGGACGATCAGCCCCTCGCGTACGTCCTCGGGGGTGTAGAGCCGGCACGGCACCCCGTCTGCGTCGATGCCGGTGACCTCCGCGACCTCCTCCTTCGCCTCGGCCGCGGCCATCTTGCGGGCCTGGTCGCGCTGGGCGGCCACGTCGACCTCCCAGACCGGCGGCGAGGCCTCCTCGGCGGCGATGGCACGGCGGGCGGCAGGGAAGAGTCGAACCATGTCAGAAGATTCCCACACGAGTGGCGGTGGTGCATGCTGATGCGCATGACAGTGGCTGGGGTCATGGGGACCTCGATCTACATCATCGACCTGCTGGTCAAGGTCATCGCGCTCGGCGTCGTGCCGAAGAACCGGCGTCCGGGCACCGCGATGGCGTGGCTGCTGGCGATCTTCCTGATCCCGGGAGTCGGCCTCATCGGCTACCTGCTGCTCGGGCAGACGCGGCTCGACCGGCGGCGTCACGAGCGGCCGCGGGCGCTCAACGAGGAGGTGCTGAGCTACGTGCGCGGCCTACCGAGGACGCCGCACTCGAAGACGATCTCCGAGGTCGACGCGGCCACGATCGAGCTGAACGAACGGCTCGGTTCACTGCCTGCCAGGGCGGGGAACCGGATCGATCTGATCGACGACTACGCCGCCTCCGTCGCGGCGATGACGGCCGCAGTGGACCAGGCAGAGACGTACGTGCATGTGCAGTTCTACATCACCGCCTGCGATCACATGACCGAGCCGTTCTTCGACGCGCTCGACCGGGCCGCGGCGCGTGGCGTGAGGGTCCGGCTGCTCCTCGACCACCTGGGCTCGCGCGGCATCCCGGTCTGGCGACAGCTCGTCAAGCGGCTCGACGCCTCCGACATCGACTGGCGCCCGCTGCTGCCGATCGACCCCTTCCGCGGCCAGATCCGCCGCCCTGACCTGCGCAACCACCGCAAGCTCCTGGTGGTCGACGGCCGGGTCGCGTTCACGGGCTCGCAGAACCTCATCGAGCCCGGCTACAACAAGCCCAAGAACCACCGGGCCGGTCGGGAGTGGGTCGAGCTGAACGCCCGGATCGAGGGTCCGCTGGTGACCGCGCTGAACGTCGTCTTCGCCAGCGACTGGGACACCGAGACCGGGGAGCTGCTGCGGTCCGAACTCGCCGCCACTGCGCCGCGCGCCGGCGACGTGACCGGCCAGATCGTGCCCAGCGGGCCGGGTGTCGACGCCGAGAACAACCTGCGCGCGTTCACCCACCTCATGTACGCCGCCAAGAAGCGGATCTCGATCACCAGCCCCTACTTCGTGCCCGACGAGTCGCTCCTCTACGCCGTCACCACCGCCGCCCGGCGAGGCGTCGCGGTGGAGCTGTTCGTCAGCGAGGGCAAGGACCAGTTCATGGTCTACCACGCCCAGCGTTCCTACTACGAGGCGCTGCTGCGCGCTGGGGTCCGCATCTATCTCTACCCCAAGCCCGCCGTCCTGCACTCCAAGCACTTCAGCATCGACGACGAGGTCGCCGTGCTCGGCTCGAGCAACATGGACATGCGCTCCTTCGCCCTCAACTACGAGATCTCGCTGATGCTCTTCGACGGCGACCCGGTGGCACAGCTGCGGAAGGTCGAGGACGGCTACCGGGCCATCTCGCGCGAGCTGCTGCTCGAGGAGTGGCTCGCGCGGCCGAAGGTCGCGGCGTACGTCGACAACGTGCTGCGCCTCACCGCCGCCCTCCAATAAGGTTCCCTGCACACACCAGTCCGCGGGGACGTACGCTCCGAACCCATGCCCGTGAGCACTCGAATCCTGGCCCTGTTGACCATCCTCTGCGCGGTGACCGTCGGCTGCGGCTCGGCGGAGACCGCCGGCGACGCTCCTGCGCCCACTCCGTCCACCGAGGCCGCGCCGGCTTCCTCACCCGCAGGGAACGACCCGTCCCCCTCGTGTGAGGCGCCGGGCCGCTACACCGACTACTCCGCCGCGGCCGTCGCCGACGAGTGCTACACCGACACGATCCTCTTCTTCCACGCGCCGTGGTGCCCGGAGTGCCGCGGGTTCGAGGAGGCGATCAAGAGCGGCGAGGTGCCTGA
>JALZDD010000760.1 GCA_030862715.1 Actinomycetota bacterium
GCCATGAACCTGCTGCCGGTCGAGGTCCCGACCGGTGTCGTCACCGGCGCCGTCGGCGCGCCGTACCTGCTGTGGCTCATCGCCACCACCAACCGGAGAGGGATGGGCGGATGACCCAGGCTGAAACAACCCAGGCTGAAACAACCCAGGCTGAAACAACCCTGGCGCCGCGGCTCGCGGCGCGCGAGCTGACGCTCGGCTACGACGACCGCGTCGTCGTCGACCGGCTCGATCTCGACGTCCTCGACGGGCGGGTGACCGCGATCGTCGGCGCCAACGCCTGCGGCAAGTCGACGCTGATGCGGGGCCTCGCCCGGCTGCTGCGCCCGTCCGCCGGCGAGGTGCTGCTCGACGGGACCCCGATCCTCGACCGCGGCTCCCGCGAGGTCGCCCGGGTCCTCGGGCTGCTCCCCCAGACGCCGGTCGCCCCGGACGGGATCACCGTCGGCGATCTGGTCTCGCGCGGGCGCCACCCACACCAGGGCTGGTTCCGCCACTGGAGCGCTCGCGACGAGGAGGCAGTCGCCGAGGCGCTCGAGGCCACCGACACCGGCCAGCTCGTCGACCGCCCGCTGCGGGCCCTGTCCGGGGGTCAGCGCCAGCGGGTCTGGATCGCGATGGCGCTCGCCCAGCAGACCGATCTGCTGCTGCTCGACGAGCCGACGACGTACCTCGACATCAGTCATCAGGTCGACCTGCTCCGGCTGCTGCGTACGCTCAATCGGGAGACCGGGCGGACTATCGTCACGGTGCTGCACGACCTCAACCTGGCCTGCCGCTACAGCGACCACCTCGTGGTCATGACGGACGGCCGGATCCTCGCCGAGGGGCCGCCGGCCGAGGTGGTCACCGCGGAGGTCGTTGAGAAAGCGTTCGGGCTGCCGTGCGTCGTCGTGCCCGACCCGGTCGCCGGTACGCCGATGGTGGTTCCCGCGGGCGACTGAGCCGAGCACGGCGTCGTGTGTGGACCCCTGGTCAGCTGCCCGGCGGGATGTTCTGGTTCATTGCAAATACGTTGTCCGGATCCCAGCGCCGCTTGAGGTCCACGAGCCGCTCGTACTTCCCGGGCCCGAAGGTCGTCCGCACCCGCGCGTCGTCGATGTCGTTCATGAAGTTGAGCGGCATCCCAGGCATGGTCCACGGCCGGAGCGCCTCTTCGACGACCCGCGCCCACGCGATGTGCTGGGCGTCGTCCCGCTCAGTCCAGATCGCGTAGCAGTGGAACAGCCACTCCGCTGCCCTGCCGCCGAGAGCGGTCGCGTCCTCCGCCACGTCGCCGAACGCGCCACCGAGCCGGCCCAGGATGAGTGTGCTTGCCGGTGACGTCGCCTCGGCCGCACACGCGATGAACGCGTCCAGCAGTTCGTCGGGCGCGGCGGGGAGGAGTTCGGAGCGCCAGTAGTTGCGCCGGCCGGGCGGGTTGCCGGCGTCTGTGATCGCCTGGATGTCGAGGTACGTCGTCGGGCCCATCAGGTCGACGGCGGGTGTGAGTCGCTTCAGTGGTTCCAGGGCTCGGGCGCCCGCCTCGACGTCGCCCCAGTACGCCGCGAGCACCGTCACGATCGGTGCGCCCCGCAGTTCGGGCGGGACGAACGGCGCCGGCGGAGCGGTCATGCAGAGCATTCCGCCACAGACCTCGCGCGGCGCCGACTGCAGGTAGTCGCGCACGTGGCGCAGCACCTCGGGCGCCTGGCCGCGCGGATACATCAGCAGGCCGCCGTACGCATCGGGACCGACGGGGTGCAGCCGGAAAGTGAACTCCGTGACGATCCCGAAGTTGCCACCGCCGCCACGCAGCCCCCAGAGCAGGTCGGGGTTCTCCGACTCGCTCGCGGTGACGACGGTGCCGGCGGCGGTGACGACCTCTGCAGCCAGCAGGTTGTCGCACGCGGAGCCGTGGAGCCGCTCGAGCCAGCCGCTCCCGCTGCCGAGCGTGAAGCCGGCGACACCCGTCGTCGACATCCGGCCGCCGGTGGTGGCCAGGCCGTGCGCCTGCGTCGCCCGGTCCAGCTCACCCCAGACCACACCGGGCTGCACGCGGGCCAGCCGCGTCTCCGGGTCGACGTCGATGGCCTTCATCGGCCCCAGATCGAGGAGCAGCCCGCCCTCGATCGTCGAGTAGCCGGCGACCGAATGGCCACCGCCGCGTGCAGCGACGGGCAGACCGGCCGCGCGCGCGAACCCAAGCGCGTGGATGACATCGGCGGTACTGGTCGCCTGGGCGATCACCGCGGGTCGGCGGTCGAACATGCCGTTGAAGGCCATCCGGGCGACGTCGTACGCCTCGCCGTCCTCGGCGGTGAGGATCTGCCCCCTGAAACCGCTGCGCAGCGGGCCGAGTTCGAGACCGGTACGTGAAGGAGAGAGTGTCTGATCGTTCATGCGGCCACCGTGCTCCTGCCCACCGGCTGGGGCAGTGCCGTACGTCACAGGGTGCTCTCGGTCGAGGCTGCCAACGCAGCGAGGTCGTGCACGACGAAGTGTCCGCTGCTCTGGCTGATCACACCGCTGGCGATGAGCGGCGCGAGCGCGCGGTTGACGTTCTCGCGTGACGCCGCCACCAGAGCAGCCAGCGTCCGCTGCGAGAACTCGAGCCGGATCCGGACACCGTCGGGCACCGGTTCACCGAACTCCTCGGCGAGCGCCAGCAGGGTCCGCGCCGCCCGGCAGCGGATGTCGTCGAAGGCCATCCCGGTGAAGGAGTAGGCGGCCTGGACCGTCAGGTTCGAGATGTCTTCGAGCAGCCGCTCCATCGCGATCGGGTGACGGCTCAGGAAGTCGATGAGCAGCTTGCGCCGCAGGAGCAGGCAGCGGCTCGGCACGATCGCCGTCACGTTGACCTGGCGCTTCCTGCTCGGATGGAAAAGGCCCACCTGGCCGGCGATGTCGACGGCCGCGTCGAAGCCAAGGATGACATCGCCACCCTCGCGGCTCAGCCGGTGCGACTTCAGGGCACCCTCGGCGAGAACGTAGAGCGAATCCGCGGCATCACCCTCGACCCACACGGTCTGCCCGGCGTCGTAGCGCCGCTCTACCAGGTGCGGCACGATCTCCTCGACCTCGCGCCGGGTGAGATCGCGGAAGATCGGGGTCTGCAGCAGGACACCAGCCAAGTCCACCCAACGAAATCTAGCCAAGAAGCCGACCTCACCCCAACGTACGAAGGCGGAGAGAGCCGTCGTATCAGGCCGGAAGCGCCCGCTCGATGATCGCGTCGAGGTCGCCGCGTGGCGACAGGGTCCCGAACGCGCCTCCCCAGTCGCGGCCGAGGCGCGAGGAGCAGAACGCGTCGGCGACGGGAGCCGACGCGTGCCGGACGAGCTGCGACCCCTGGAAGACCAGCGCCATCTGCTCGACGATCCGCCGGGCGCGGAGCTCGAGGTCGTCGAAGGAGGTGAACTCCTTCTTCAACCGGTCCAGCGCGGCGTCGTAGCGGGCGTCGGCGCCTGCCGCGAGCTCTGCCTCCGCCACGAAGGCGTCCAGGGCGTGCGGCTCCTTCGCCAGCGCTCGCAGGGCGTCGAGCGCCGCCACGTTGCCCGACCCTTCCCAGATCGACTGCAGCGGCATCTCGCGATAGATGCGGGCGACGTCGAAGTCCTCGATGTAGCCGTTCCCGCCCAGGCACTCCAGGGCCTCGTTGACCATGAACGGCGCCCGCTTGCAGACGTAGTACTTCGTGACCGCCAGCGCGATCCGGCGCAGGGATGCCTCGGCCTCGTCCCCGCGGACGGCGCGGTCGTTGGCACCTGCCAGCCGCAGCATCGCGGTCGTCGCGGCCTCGGACTCGACCTGCAGGTCAGCGAGTACGTTGCGCATCGCCGGCTGGTCGATCAGCTGCTTGCCGAAAGCCGAGCGATGCCGGGCGTGGTGCGCCGCCATGGTCAGCGCGGTGCGCATGCCGGCCGAGGAGCCGATCACGCAGTCGAGGCGCGTCATGTTGACCATCTCGACGATCGTGCGGACCCCGCGGCCCTCCTCGCCCACGAGCCAGCCGGTCGCCGCGTCGTACTCGATCTCGGAGGAGGCGTTCGACCGGTTGCCGAGCTTCTCCTTGAGCCGCATGAAACGCATCGCGTTGCGCTCGCCACCGGGCAGTACGCGCGGGACGAGGAAGCAGGAGACACCGGCA
>JALZDD010000765.1 GCA_030862715.1 Actinomycetota bacterium
GCGCGTGGATCGATGGTCAGCTTCTCGACAACCCGGCCGCCCCTGCGGTCTCCATCAGAGACCACGGTCTGGTGGTCGGCGACGGCGTCTTCGAGACGCTCAAGGTCATCAAGGACCAGCCGTTCGCCCTCGCGCTTCACCTCGACCGCCTCGAGCGATCCGCGAGCGGCCTCGGCCTGCCCACCCCCGACCGCTCGCTCATCACCAAGGGCGTCGAGGCCGTGGTGGGCGCGGCGCCGACGGCGTACGGACGGCTGCGGATCACCGTCACGGGCGGGCCGGCCCCGTTCGGCTCCGGCCGCGCGGACGTGGCGCCCACGATCATCATCGGCCTCGAGGACGCGGAGCCCAACCCGACCGAGACCAAGGTCGTCAGCGTGCCGTGGCGCCGCAACGAGCACGGCGCGACGACCGGCCTGAAGACGACGTCGTACGCCGAGAACGTCATCGCCCTTGCGGAGGCGCGCAAGCACGGGGCCAGCGAGGCGATCTTCGCCAACACCGTGGGCGACCTGTGCGAGGGCACCGGGAGCAACATCTTCTACGTGCTCGACGACGCGCTGAAGACTCCGCGGCTCTCCAGCGGCCCGCTGGCCGGGATCACCCGTGCCCTGGTGCTGGAGTGGTTCGGGGCCGAGGAGACCGACGAGCCGCTGGCCGAGGTCGAGGAGTACGCCACCGAGGTCTTCCTCACCTCCAGCCTGCGCGACGTCCAGGCTGTTACCGAGTGGGGCACGCGCACCCTCCCGCACGGCCCGGTGACCCGGGCGGCGCAGGAGGCGTGGCGTACGAACGAGCCGAGCCTGCTCGGCCTCTGACCGGCCCGAAACTGAGGTCAGCCCGTGAAGAGCTGCGCCGCACGGCGCAGCGTCTCGATGACCCCGTAGGCCAGCGGGATTCCGACCAGGGCCCAGGCACCTGCGATCTTGGCGTTCATGCCGCGCTCCTCTCGGTCTCGGTGGCGTCGGCGGGCTTCGGCTCGTGGAACCGCTCGGGGACCTGGTGCACCAGGAGGTTGGCGATGAAGCCGACCGCGAGGACGCCGACCATGGTCAGCAGCGCCGGTCGGTATGCGGCCGCGGTCAGCGTGCCCGGCTCGCCCTGCGCGTCGAGGAAGGCGTTGATGATGAGCGGTCCGGCGATGCCGGCTGCCGACCAGGCGGTCAGCAGCCGGCCATGGATGGCGCCGACCTGGAAGGTGCCGAAGAGGTCCCGCAGATATGCGGGAACGGTGGCGAAGCCACCGCCGTAGAAGGACAGGATCACGACGGCGAGCAGCACGAACAGCGCCATCGAAGTGTCCCCGATCGTCGCCAGCAGGAGATAGAGCACGAGGCCGACCCCGAGATACATCATGTAGATCGGCTTGCGACCGATGACGTCGGACGTCGAGGACCAGATGAACCGGCCGCTCATGTTGGCGATCGAGAGCAGCCCGACGAAGCCACCGGCCGCGACCGCGCTGACGGACGAGACTCCGTCGGTGCGGAAGAAGTCCTGGATCATCGGCGCCGCCTGCTCGAGGATGCCGATGCCCGCGGTGACGTTGCAGAAGAGGACGATCCACACCAGCCAGAACGACCGGGTCCTGATCGCGTTGTTCGCCGAGACGCTCGCCGTGGTGACGAGCTTCTTCTCCTTCACGCTGGCCGGGTCCCAGCCCGCGGGTGTCCAGCCCTCCGGTGGAACACGGACGGTGGCCGCGCCGAAGGACATGAAGACCAGGTAGACCACACCGAGGGTGAGGAAGAGCATCATCACCGCTTGGCCGTCGGGGACGGTGCTGGCGTCGCCGGTGTACGACGGGTCGTAGAGCGCCAGGAGCCGACCGCTCAGCGGGCTGGCGATCATCGCGCCACCGCCGAAGCCCATGATCGCCATGCCGGTGGCCAGGCCCGGGCGGTCCGGGAACCACTTGATCAGCGTGGAGACGGGGGAGATGTAGCCGATCCCGAGTCCGATGCCGCCGATGACGCCGTAGCCGAGGTAGACCAGCCACAGCTGGCCGGTGCCGATACCGAGGGCGCCGATGAAGAACCCGGACGCCCAGAAGACCGCGGCCGCGGTCATCGCCGCACGCGGTCCGTTGCGGTCGACCCAGGTGCCCATCACCGCGGCGGAGAGGCCGAGCATCACGATCGCGATCGAGAAGATGACGCCGATCGCGGTCTGGCTCGAGTCGAAGTGCTCGACCAGGGCGGTCTTGTAGACGCTGGTGGCGTACACCTGGCCGATGCAGAGATGGACGGCGAGGGCGGCGGGCGGGATGAGCCAGCGACTGAAGCCGGGACCGGCCACGGTTCGCTCGCGAGAAAGGAATGCTGGCAGCACTGTGACCTCCGAGAGGGTGCGGGTGACGCACATCACTACCACAGTTGACGTGGCAACGGCGAGAGGACGCTTCCGGCCAGCGAAAAAGCACGCACCCTCTCGTCCCGGATCTCCGGGACGAGAGGGTGCGTAGACGAACGAGCAGGCGGGCGGAGTGCCTACTCAGCGTCGAAGGAGCTGCCCAGCAGGTCTGCGATCAGACCGTCGAGATCCATGTGTTGGCTCTCGGAGCCGACCGGGACGGCCGAGAAGGACTTGCCGAGGAACGTCTGCACCTCGCGGGAGTCGGCGGTCGCGATCAGGCGGCCGTCGGGGGAGCTGAAGTCGAAGACGGCCACCGCCTTGGCGTCCTCATCGATGCTCGGGTAGATCTTCACGTCTCCCTCACCGGCGGGAGCGGCCAGGCCCTGCAGCATCAGCGTGCGGGACACGACCCACTCGACGTCACCGGCGCCGGAGTGGAAGGTCAGGCTCACTGCGTACGGGTCGTTCTCGCGGTAGCCGAGGGTCGTCGGCACCTCCACCGTGCGGCCCCAGGGGTCGAGGCACGAGATCTTGATGTCCTGCTGCACTGCCGGGTGCTTGATGTCGCTCATTCGTCCGCTCCTTCTTGGTGGTCTTGCCAAGGAGACGGAGCCGTACGCGGCTGATGATGCCGTTTCTACAAACTTTCTGAATCGAGTTGTGAAGACCTGTGTCACACCCGCGTGAGAGCGGCTTCCAGGCGGGCGACGGGGGAGGCGAGGTTGTAGGTCGCGGCCAGCTCGTGCAGGCGTTCCGTGTCGGCCGGAGCGCTGGGCAGAGCGGTGTTGCTGCGGTCCAGCGGGATGTCCCGGGCGACCGCCACGACCTTCGGCGCGACCGCCAGATAGCCGACCGCGTCGATGAACCTCTGTCGTTGCGCCTTGGTGAGCGAGGTGGTCGGGTCGGCGACGGCGGCGATGATCCCTTCCAGGTCCCCGTACTGCTCGAGCAGCTTGGCGGCGGTCTTCTCGCCGACGCCCTTCACGCCCGGCAGCCCGTCGGAGGTGTCTCCACGCATGGTGGCGAAGTCGGCGTACTGCGCGGCGCTGATGCCGTACTTGGCGAGCACCCACTTCTCGTCGACGAGGTCCGGGTCGCTCACGCCCCGGGTCGGGTAGAGGATGCGTACGCCGGCAGCGTC
>JALZDD010000768.1 GCA_030862715.1 Actinomycetota bacterium
GCGGACGCGGAGCTCATGTAACATCCGGAGCGATGTCATCGACCACTGCCGACGCCCTTCGTCCTGTGTCCGCCCGTTCGGCGCTCCTGGGCCTGCTCATGGGCGCCGAGGTGCCGACGTTGTCCGCCCGCGAGCTCGTCGCCGGCGGAGGTCTGGTCGGCTTCTCGGAGACGACGGTCCGCGTCGCGCTCTCCCGCATGGTCGCCGCCGACGACCTGGTCCGAACCGCAGACGGGAGATACCAGCTCTCCGAGAGGTTGAGCCAACGCCAGCGCCGTCAGGAGGCGGCGATCCACGTGCAGACCAGTGCTTGGGACGGCGACTGGGACATGGTCGTGGTCACTGCCACCGGCCGCTCCGCCGCCGACCGTGCGACCCTCCGTGCGACCCTCACGGACCTCCGTCTGGCGGAGCTGCGTGAGGGTGTCTGGGTACGCCCGGCCAACCTCGACCTCGCATGGTCCGATCACCTCGCCGGTCTGTGCGAGCGGCTGACGATGCGGCCCACGACCGACCCTGCGGAGTTTGCCGGCAGGCTGTGGGACCTGGCCGGCTGGGCCGACCGAGCGCGTGAGCTGCTCGCGGCCACCGATACCGACGACCCCGTGCTCCGATTCACCGCCTGCGCGACGTCCGTACGTCACCTGCTCGAGGATCCCGCGCTACCCGACGAGCTGCTTCCCGCAGACTGGCCAGGTCCCGCCCTGCGCAAGGCGCACCTCGACTACAAAGACTGGCTGATCGACACTCGTCAAGTGCTCACCGAGCGCACCTCCTGAGCGTACGGTCCCTCACCGAGGCGACCATCGCGTCGCTCGGAGTAGTGCTCAACGTCGTTTGAGAGAGTCGTCCGTTCGTAGCGGGTCCTCTATCGATCCGGGGGCCGGAGGCGAACGGGCCGCTCCGCTCGAGCGGGCAGTTTCCCGCCGTGGCGGGGAAGTGCGGTCATATCTGCCCCAAGATGCGGCAGATTTCCGCCATGGTGGGATCTGCCCGCCGCCATGTGCCGATCGACCCGCACTGTCCGCGCCGGTGAGGTCCGGCATCTTGGTGAGCGAGTGTCCGATCTGGCCGCGGGCGGCCGATCCGACGGTCACTATTGCGCGGTGCTTGACAAGGTGAATTCGGTGCTCGATCGGGTCTGGCCGCATTGGGCTCATTGGTGGTGGGTCGTCGTGCTGGTGATCGCCGGTGTCACGGGGCTGGGAGTGCGCGAGCCGTGGCTGCTGCCGCTGGTGGTGCCGCTCTATGTGCTGGTCGCGCTCGTGTGGGGCCGGGCGATCGTTCGAGGGGTCCGGGCGTTCGTGGATGAGTGGCGGAGTCAGCGCTGACTGCAGCTCGTGCGTCCTGGTCGGGTACGTCTTGGTTGAGATCGTGAGCTGCTGTGTCCGCAGTGCTGTCCGAGCTGCCGGATTGGCACTGAAGAGAAAGCAACCCGAACCTGTTACCCAGGTCAGGGACGATTTCCTGTACGCCATGTAGGACTTGAACCTACAGCCCGCTGATTAGTCCTGGGCCCGGTGCGCCCGCCGCTGGGGTCGCTCCAAGCGGTGATTCGCTGCTCTCGTTGTTCATGGTTGTTTGCGACGGATCGACGCAGATTCATCCCCGCATCCATCCTGTATGCGGCCCAAGCTGAGTCCTGACGGCAAGGCTCGCTTTCTCCTGGCCCTAGTCATCGTCCTCGTCATCCGCCTGGAGTGACTCGATCCCTTCTCGCAGACCTTCGAGGAATTCATCAGTCACATGCTCGTCAAGGCCGATGGTGATCTTCATGTTTACGCTGAGCGGGCCGTTCTGGTCTTCGTCGTGTTCAGCCGTCATCTCCGGAATCCTGCTAGCCATGTCGGCAAACTCCGTGACGAATGAACGGATCTTCTCGATGGGATCCGTCCCATACTTGGCTGCCGCGACCTGCGCTCGGCGGAACGAGTCAGGGACCGAGGATCCCAGCAGTCGTGCCGCCTCGTCCAAGAAGCCCTCATACACGTCGAGGAGTCGTTGGGCCAGGTGCTGGATGCGGTCGGGATCGCCGGGCTCTCCTGGCTGGCCGAACGCCCGAATCCACGTGTCGGCGTCGAGGACGGTGTTGAAGGAATTGATCAGCGCAAGCGCGTTGGTGGTGGTGGTTCGCAGAAACTCGTAGGCATCGCGACCGTCGTACGACTTGCCGGTGGGCCTGGCGTAGCCCATTTCGAAGTCGAGGTACTTGTCTTCGAGAGCCCCGATTCCGAGTTGAAGGGTCCCGGCGTACAGCCACCACTCCCAGTGGTCGGGTCGCAACGTGATCAGGTCTTGCAACTCGTCCGTTGTCTTGGGCACACGGCCGGCGTAGACCGTCGGTGCCGCGGTGCGTTCGGCGCCCAGTTTCTTGTGGATCGCGTCAATGATCCCCTGGGTGCCCTCGACACGTGCATCCAGATAGGCCACGGTAGGAAGCAGGCCGGGAAGCGCCGTGTCGTCCAGTCGAACCGGAAGGACGTATGGCCGGCGCTCTGCGAAGGCTCTTGCTAGGGCTGATCTGCGCTCTAAGGTGGTCCACATCTTCTCGGCGTACGCAGCCGACACGAACATCACCACGTACCGTGCCCGATGCTGGTAGAGGTCGGTGAAGAAGTCGACCAGGTCCTCGCCCCACATCTCTGCCTTGCGGTCTTCGTCGTAGAAGACGTTGACGGAATCTGTGTCTAGGCCACGCACGACGCTCAGGACGTAGTCCCTGCTCTCTCCCGCAAAAGACACCGCGACGTCGAACTCGAACTGCCTGTCCTCATCTGCCATGCGGCGGACCATGTCAGATGCAGTTGGTTGTCCTCGGGGCAATGGGTGGAATGTTGCCGCTTCATACCCAAAATCGGCTACGCAACCGGTGGCCAACGTTCCGCTGGTCAACAGGGTGTACTCCCCAGGCGTGGCAGATGAAGGATTCGAACCTTCGAGGGTAGAGCCGACGGATGTACAGAGCGCCGGACATGCCCCGCTCACCTGGGAAAACATCGTGACGGTATGTGTTAGGGCCACAGATGGGGAAATCTCAGCCACAGAACCCGTCGACCCGGTGCTGACGACACGTGGTTCCTCACGAGCCCGCGCGCGGCTGACTCGTAGACTCAGCAGGGTCAAACTGGATCAGAGTGCTGGACGCGTCGACCGGAAGGTCGGTAGAGAGGTCGGCACGCTTCGCATTCAGGACGGCAGCACGCGCACAGGCGTGCAAGTTGTTCAGCTGCACGACCCACGGCGTTTCGCGCCATTCCGGCGTATACGGAACCGCGCCGGGCAACTCGCTCTGAAGCGTCCACATGACGTGGTTGAGCTTGTGCGCCGCCTCGATCGTGGCGCGGTCACCGACGAGCATCAGCCGCTCGAAGAGAGCAGAGCGGTCCTCCTCGAGCATCCGGAGCTTTGACGCGGCTGCACCAAACCCGTCGCTTGATGGATCGAGCTTCCCAACGTCCTCCGTGTGGCGCAGGATCCGCTTGGCGACCTCGGCGTAGTCAGCGTAGAGGTCGACCCGGCGCTGCTCCCATCTGGCCGCCGCTTCATTGCGATGCCGGCGACGCTCAGTCGCAGTAGCCGCGAGGTACGACATCACAGCGCCAACGACTACTGCCCCAAGAGTGACGAACTGCTGCATAAGCTCCACGGCGCAATCGTCGCAGCGTCGGTCGCCACGCACGTCGAAGTCGACGAATTACATTGCCTACGAGGCCGGAGGCGGGTTGCCGATGCCTGGCGGCAGGGGTTCGGAACCCGGGGAGCCTCTCGGCGGCGATCGTCTTGACCCTCTCAGCGTTCGCGCCGGCGTCGACCAGGAGCAGCGCGGCGTCGCGGCCGAGCCAGTGCCCGTAAGAGTCGTGCTGCCAGGTGGCGAGGTTGTAGCCGGCGGCTGCCTCGAGCAACTCGGCACGCACCCGCGATCGGCCGGTGTCAGGGTCTGGCTGCGTCGCTCTGGTAGCGAGCTCGGTCACCGCGGCGGCCCGGTGCTTGCGCCTATCTATCCCCGCTCGACCGAATGAACTTCCAGCGAATGAGCGTTGCCATCGCCCTTCCTGCCGACGACGACCACTTGATCGCTTCAGAATCTGCGCCGGCGTCCTCTGATGGCGGATCGGGCAGGCTGTCCCAGTATTTGACCTGGACGAATCTCAGCGACCGCGCACTAATCGCAACCGCGCCATAGTCTATTTCTTCCTCCCCGCCATCTTTAGGCCAGTAGGTGAGCGGAGCGGAGAGAACGATGTCTCGGTCGGCGGTGTCCGCGACCTCTGTGTTGAACGACTTTATCCAGCCGACCATCCGGGATCCGTCATCGAGATGGCACGTGACCTGCTTGTACTTGTCCGGTTTCGTCTCACGGAGCAGTTTCGTCCAGCCAGATATCGTGCGCGTCGAATTCGGAAGTAGCCACTTTGCGATAGCACTGTCTCGGATGTACTCGTGCAGCCCCCGGCGGTTGAGCAAGCCAGCGCCGAAGACCGCGAGGCCAACCGAGACTAGGAGAAGAACGGAGAACCACATCGCGGCAAGGTCATAGGAACTACGCAGATAAGCACGTGGGGATGCGACCAACTCGTCGATGTCCAATGCCATCGGGCCGGCGAGCGGTCCGATCAACCGGATCAGGACAAGCGTTGCCGCGTTGAACACCAGACTCGCGAGGACCACGGTGGACAGCTCGTGCAGTGCCGAAGTACTCCGCGCCGCATATGGGCCTCGGTGGTGTATCGCAAGAAACGCCGCACCAGGGGCGAGCGCAACGACGAAGAGCAGCAGGCCAACGAACGAGTTGGGCATGTCTACTCCGGCTCTTACTTAGCCCGGCGTGGTCGTTGCGGGTGGCGCGGCGGCTTGGACCCCGGCGGTTGCGGTGGCGGCTCTACCGACTTGTTCGGCTCGGCCTGCCCGCGGTCTCCGAACTTCTCCCCGGGCCTTTCTCCACCTGGACGACGCTCATCTTGTGCGCCCTTCTCTGACACCCGATTTACCTCCAGGAGCGGACCTGCCAACGTTAAGGACTGACGCTCCACTGCGGTTCCAACCGATCGAATCGTCTAGACTTGAAGGTCCCCAACTTGCGGTACGCCCGCCGCGTCACAGGGGACTCAGCCGCGAAACGGCACGTAGTCACGGCCCGCCCGTGCCCCGCACTGCGGCCTAAGGGGGTGCGGTTTTCGAGTCCGAGGTCGCCCAGACGGGGTGACAACGATGGCTGAACCAGGTTTGTCCTCGATCTTGGGTATGAGCGCCCGCCATTTTGCCGAACCAAATCGGACCTGCTCGCTAGCGTCCGGGGTTCGATTAGCAAGCACCCAACATGGAGAGCCGATGGCCAAGTCCGTTTTCTACAGCTTCCACTATGAACAGGACGTGCACCGCGTACAACTGGTGCGGAACATCAACGCACTAGAGGGTCAGCCAGTACTCAACGCGCAAGACTGGGAAACGGTGCGCCGCGGAGGAACTAAGGGAATCCAGGAGTGGATCGACAAGCAGATGGCCTACAAGAAGGCCGTGATCGTCCTCATCGGCCGTCACACCGCCGACCGGGAGTGGGTCATCTATGAGATCGAAAGAGCATGGGAAGCCAAGAAGCCTCTTCTCGGCATCTACATCCACGGAGTGTCTTCGCTAGGATCGGTCGACGCACAGGGGAAGAACCCGTTCGACAAGGCTGCGGTTGGCTCCGTTCCTACGTTCGACCCAACAGTCAAAGACTGGAACGGCAAGATCGACAGCCAGGCAACCTATAACGAGCTTCGCAACAACATCGAGGCATGGTCGAACCGAGGAGCAATCAAGTCGCCATGGTGAACGCGGACCCATGCCCCTTCTGCCTCATCGTTGAGGGCAGGGATCCGGACGCCCGAATCTTGTACCGCGACAGCCAGGTGGTGGCCTTCTTTCCGCTCGATCCTGCAACCGCGGGGCACACCCTCGTCATCCCGATTCGGCACGTCAGCCGACTCGAGGAACTGGAGCGCGAAGAGGCCCGTGACCTTGCCGATGCCGTCCAGAGGGTCGCCACCACGATCGTGTCCACGCTACGGCCAGCAGGCCTGAACGTCATTCAGTCCAATGGCGCCGCAGCGACTCAGACGGTGCCGCACCTGCACGTCCACCTTGTGCCACGTTCGGAAGGTGACCGCATGGTTCTCCAATGGCCGGCCAGCGCCAGTGAACCCCCCCGAAGCGCAGGACCGGACCCTCACGCTCCTTCAAGCTCATCTCGCCGCTCCAGCGAAAAGCCCAAGCCCTGAAGATCGTAGACAGCACCTGTCTTTCATCCAGGCTGTGATTACGCGCATGGCCCAGGCGTCAGCGTCCGCAAAGACTTGGCTGCTGCCGATCGTGACAGCGACTCTCGGCTACGCGATCACCAAAGACCAGCCGGGCGTCGCGCTTCTTGGGGCGTTGGCCATCGTAATTTTCGGGCTACTGGACGCGAACTATCTGAAGCAAGAACGCGCCTTTCGGAAGCTTTATGACGAGGTAACCCGTGGCGGCCCTATCCCGATCTTTGCCATGAACCCTGCGCTTGCGGCGCCGCAAGGCAAGAAGGTCAACTACTGGCCCGATCGGCCGGACGTCCTG
The DNA here is from genome assembly GCA_030862715.1 of Actinomycetota bacterium. Next base: position 6,595 of record JALZDD010000768.1, read on the forward strand.
TCGTGGGCCGTCCTCCCCTTCTACGGGCCCCTGCTTCTCTCCGCGCTGGTGATCGCGTGCTGGCTCCAATGCCATTGAGTGGCAGCTGGCGGAGCGCCACTGAGGTCCCCCGGGCTAGGCGCTTCAAGGCATCGATCGTTACCTCGAACAGCCCGACGAGTAGAGGCAGCAGCGTGAGAGAGCCCGCCTCGGAAGGGTCCTGAGGCGGGCTCTCGCTCGGCGGTCATGGCCGGTCTCGACGGCACATCTCGAGGCAGCCGCGACCGTAAACCGGGCGCTGAAAGAGAGCGCCACTCGCGACCCGAGGAACGGTTCGCAGGTACTCGAAGCGCTGTCGGATCCAGAACGGGTGAAGCCCGGTATTCGTGCTCTACGCATCGAGCCGGAGCCAATGCCTCTGCTGCTGAGCCCCGAGGCCGATAGCGTGACTCACAAAGGGGCGGCGACGTGCTGACCGCCACTTGAGACTGGTGAGATCAGCCGATGGAGAAAGAGCGCATCGCTCAACTCATCGGAACTCCACAGGCCCGGATCGCTCCACTGGTCGATCGCGATCGTCGCGATCGGCTCGCCGTCCTTCACGAGCATCCACGTGTCGCCGTCCTCGATGCTCGACGTGACGCGCTCAAGGAAGGCGGTGTCGTGGAGCCCCGCGCTGCCCCATTGATCCCGCCCCTTTCGCGACTGCCAACCCGCACGTTCGGCGCGCCACTGAGCGATCAGGGCAACTTCGGAGGTTGTCGCGTTCAGGATCTTCATGCGAGGTTCTCCCGATTCGCTCGGATCCCGCCAAGGCCGGTCTCGTCTCCCATCTCGTGGACGAGAAGCACGCCCTGAGGAGGAAGACAATCCCGACCAGAAGGCGAGCTAATAGAGGCTTTGTGTGCCCAATTGTGTGCCCGGGTTAGAGAGCAAAGAACCGGCCCTCACCTGAAAGTCCAGGTGAGGGCCGGTTTCGATGTACGCCATGTAGGACTTGAACCTACAACCCGCTGATTAAGAGTCAGCTGCTCTACCAATTGAGCTAATGGCGCATGTCATCCGGCCCGTCAGGCGCGCTCGGCGACGAGAAGAACAGTAGCAGCGGGCTCGGATGCGCCCCAAATCGAGGAGGGGTCAGCGGAGCTCCAGGACGGCCTGGGCGGCGTTGTGGCCGCCGAGGCCGGAGACGGCGCCGCCTCGCACGGCACCCGAGCCGCACACGAGCACAGTGCCGACGTCGGTGGCGACGCCCCAGCGGGCGGCGGGAGTGGTGAGGTCGGCGTCGCCGGGGGCCCATGGCCAGGCGAGGTCGCCGTGGAAGATGTGGCCGCCGGGCATGGCCAGGTCTGCCTCGATCTCCTGGGGGATCTTGGCCTCGATGCACGGCTTGCCATCCACAGTCCGCGCGACGACGGAGGAGATCGGGTCGAGCAGGTGGCGGTCGAGGGAAGCGATGGCGCGCTCGACGGCCTGAGCCTTGCGCTCCTCACGCGTGGCCGGGTCCTCGAAGAGGGTCGCGGGAGCGTGCAGGCCGAAGTAGGTGAGGGTCTGGGTGCCGGGCGGGACGTCGCCGAGGATAGAGGGGTCGGTCAGCGAGTGGCAGTAGACCTCGCCTGGCATCTCGGTCGGCACCGAGCCGGCGGCAGCCTCGGCGTACGCCTTCTCGAGCTCCGAGTAGGACTCACCGAGGTGGAGGGTGCCGGCGAAGGCGACCTTCGGGTCCTCGCCGGAGCGGAGCCGGGGGAGGCGCTCGAGGAGCATGTTGATCTTGAGCTGGGCACCCACCGGCTTGGCCGAGGCGGAAGGGGTGCGGCCGAGGAGGCCGTCGAGGACGTACGGAGCCAGGCCGGAGAGCACGTAGTCGGCCGCCACCGTGTGGGAGCCGGAGGCGTCGGTCCAGGTGACCTCTGCGCCCTCGCCGACGGTACCGCCGCGGATCGAGGTGACGGTCGCGCCGGTGAGGACCTGCGCGCCACCTGCGTACGCGGCCTTGGCGATCGCCCCGGTGACCGCGCCCATGCCGCCGATCGGGACCCGCCACTCGCCGGTCCCGTTGCCGATCAGGTGGTAGAGGAAGCAGCGGTTCTGGATCAGGCTCTTCTCGCCGAGGTCGGCGAAGGTGCCGATCAGGGCGTCGGTGGCGACCACGCCGCGGACCAGGTCGTTGGCGAAGCGGCGCTCGATCGCCTCCCCGAGCGGCCGCTCGACGATGTCACGCCAGATCGGCGCCCCCACCTCCGAGCGGATCGCGGCACCGGTGGGAAGCGGGGAAGTGAGAGTGGGGGCTACGGCCCGGGCGAGGTCGGAGACCTCGTCGTAGAACGACTGCCACGCGGCGTACTCCTCGTTCGAACCCGTCACCGCGCGGAAGCTCGCCGCAGTGGCCTCGCCCTCGGGCGTCTCCACGAGGAGGCCGGTGGCCCGCGAGCCGTCGAGGTAGGGGGAGTACGACGCGGTCTGCCGTGACGCGAGCTCGATGTCGAGCCCGAGGTCGGTGCGGATCTGCTCGGGCAGCAGCGAGACCAGGTAGGAGTAACGCGAGAGCCGGGTCGGGAAGCCCTCGAACGCCTGCGCCGAGATCGCGGCACCCCCGACGTGGTCGAGCCGCTCGAGCACCAGGACCGAGAGGCCCGCCCGGCTGAGATAGGCAGCGGCGGTGAGGCCGTTGTGACCGCCGCCGGCTACCACTACGTCGTACTTCTCCTGTGCCATGGCCCCGATCCTAGGAGGTGGCCAGAGCGGCGTTGGCCCGTTCGGTGAGAGTGGCCAGGACGCGCGCGGTCACGGCCAGGTCCTCGGCCGGGATGCCGCCGAAGACCGCCTTGGTCGTACGTGCCGAACGATCGGTGATCTGCTGCTGGAGACGGTCGCCCTCCTCGGTCAGGGTGAGGCCGTCGGTGATCAGGCCGCGCGCGATCGCGGCGTCGAGATGTGACTCGACCTCGGCCGTGGAGATCTTGATGTTGCCGGCCGTCGCCGCGACCAGATCGGCACGTGAGGCATCGCCCTGGCGCAGGTAGTTGAGCAGGAGCGACTGCTCGAAGGTCAGGTCGTAGTCGTCGAGGACGTTGAGGAGGTTCTTGCGCAGGGCGAAGTAGGCGACGCCGAGGTTGGCGCCGGTGAGAGGGGGAATGGCAACGGTCATGATCGGTCTCCAGGTGTCGTATCGGTGTCGATGGGGGCGGCGAGCATCGCTTCGAGCGCTGCTTGCGCCTCGGCGGCGCGACGGCTGGTGCGGCCGCCGAGCGGTGCGGTGAGCTGGTCGAGCAGCCGGCTGGTCACCGCGATGGCCTCGCGGGTCACCTCGGTGCCCTCGGGCGTGATGACGAGGCGTACGGCTCGGGTGTCCCTGGTGTCGCGGACTCGCTCGATCCAGCCCCTCGTCTCGAGCTGGCGGGCGAGCTTGGAGACGTACATCGGCTCGAGTCCGGTGAGGTCCGCCAGCTGCTTCTGGGTGGGGGCCTCGGAGGCGCTGAGGCCGTGGAGGGAAGCGATGAGCGAGTACTGCGCATGGGTCAGCCCCAGCGGCGCGAGCGCTCTGTCCATCGACACCCGCAGACGCATGGCGAGGCGCCACACGACGTATCCGATCGTCTGCTTCTTCATGAGAAATACGGTACATGTTGATCATAAACATGTATAGCAATTAACGCTGTCGGTGGTGCCTGGCAGGATCGGAAGCATGGCTGAGCGTCCTGATGTCCCCGAGGCGATGGTGGCGCGGCTGAGGGAGATCCTCACCGTCTTCCCGAAGTGCCTCGAGGACGACGCCTGGGTCGGGGTGCGCTGGCGGGTCGGCCAGGCGACGATCGCGCACGTCTTCGGCGGCGAGGACCAGCTCTTCCGAATCGTGTTCCGGGGCGAGCCTGACGAGGTGGTGGCCTTCGAGCACCTCGGCCACCCCTACTTCAAGGCCGGCTGGGGCGGCAACGTCGTCGGGATGATCCTCGACGACGACACCGACTGGGATGAGGTTGCCGAGCTGCTCACCGACTCCTACTGCATCCAGGCGCCGGCCAAGCTGGCCGCTCTCGTTGAGCGTCCTGCCGTGACGACGGAGTAGGGGTCCGCTCGTGCACATCGAGCAGGTCAAGAGGTACGTCGCTTCCTCGCTGCTCTGCTCCGTCGTGATGCTGCACTCCCTGGCGATGGCCGCGCTCGGCGCGACCGGCGCCGACAAAGGTGGCGCGCGCGAGGGTCTTTTCGTGATCTCCGTGCTGCTCGGAGTGGGTGCGGTGGCCGGCGTACGCGTGATCAACAAGCTTCCGCTGGTCACGCCCTGGTTTCTCGTGGCGCCCGTGATTCCGGTGCTCGTCTACTACCTCGTGCTGTGGAGATAACTGCGAAGAGTTGCAGCCCGGATTGGGACTTTAGACCCTAGGCCGACCGCTTGGACTCCGGCATGTTGCCATGGTAAATCAAGGGGAACAGTTTCCTCTCCATGGCAACAAATTTCATAAGGAGTGCGTGTGCGTCGTTTGGCCATGCTGATCCTCGGGGGAGCCGTCGCGGCGGCCGGGGTCGGCTGCGGTTCGGACAGTTCCATCGACTACGGGTTCTACAGCAACAACCACGCTGAGAACCCCGCGATGGAGAAGAAGGTGATCACCGTCGACAGCACCGAGAGGATCCAGCAGAACCAACAGCTCGGGTTGACGGCTGAGGGCACCATCAAGGGCGAGGCACCCGGAATCCTGTTGAGGGTGATCGTGCAGGACGTCTTCGAGACGTCGTTCACAGACGGCACCCCGACCCCGCCAGGGTCGCGTGTGATGGCCGTCGAGATCCAGGTGATCAACGCCGGGTCGAGGGTCTTCAACGACACTCCGGCCACCGGCACGACGGTCATCGATGCCTCGGGCAAGAAGTACAAGAGCCAGCCCAGCACGGTGACGGTCGACGGCGGCGAGGTGTTCCCGAACCCGTTCGGGCTGCAGCCGCGGGACCAGCG
>JALZDD010000794.1 GCA_030862715.1 Actinomycetota bacterium
CGGTGTCGGGGTCGGGGTTCTCCTCACGGTGGGGGACCCACGGCGGCACGAAGACGTAGTCGCCGGGACCGGTCTCCACGCGGGTCTCGACGGGCTCGTCTCCCTCGGTGTCGAGGAAGACGAAGACGGGGTTGCCGGAGACGACGTAGATCGCGGTCTCGGAGGCGCCGTGGTGGTGGTTGGCCGAGGCGGTCGAGGCGGGGACATGGGTCTGGCCCATCCAGAGGTTCCTCGCGCCGACGGTCTTGCCACTGACCGCCTCGAGCCGCCGCATCCCCGAGGTCTGTCCGGTCTGGTCGACCAGACCCGAGGGAGCGACGTGGTGGAGATGCCGGTGGAAGGCGTCGATCTCGGCGGGGACGAGGACGCCGCTTGGCGTGCGGATGTAGTCCCCCTCGGAGGAGCCGGCAGGTAGGTGAACGGCGGGCCTCATGATCGAGATCGTAGCTCCAGGCTGAGGAGACGCTTCGTCGCTCGGGTCTGGGCGACGTACAGGTCGCGCAGGCCGGCGTCGCCGGCGGCTCGGATGCCTGCGGGATCGACGATGATCACGGTGTCGAACTCCAAGCCGCGGGCGTCGGGTGCGGCGACGATCGTGGCGCCGGCGCCGTGGACCTCGGCCTCCAGAGCCGGCGAGCGCTCAGTGGTGGCGATGACCCCGATCAGCTCACCCGGGTGCTCGTGGGCGACCTCTGCGATGAGTGTGCTCAAGGTGGTTGGGAGGCCCTCGGTGGTCACGTCGAGGATGCGTGGCTCTTCGCCGCGCCGGATGGATCTGGAGAGCTGCTGATCCGGGGCGATCTCGGCCAGCAGCGGCTCGGTCGCGAGCAGGATCTCGGTCGTCGTGCGGTAGTTGACCGTGAGCCGGTTGTGAGCGAACCGGTCGCCGACGAACGGCTTCAGCGCCTCGTCCCATGTCCGGAGGGTGGTCGAGGGACCCGCCTGGGCGAGATCGCCGACGACCGTCATCGACCGGTTCGGGCAGCGGCGCATCAGCGCGCGCCACTGCATCTCGGAGAGCTGCTGAGCCTCGTCCACCACGATGTGGCCATAGGTCTTCTCCTGGGCGCCGTCGACGAGGGCGCGGGCCTCGTCCAAGAGGGCGAGGTCTGCGTCGCTCCACCCATCGGCACGGCCGACGCCGAGGTCCTTCAGCAGCTCGCGGACGAGATCGTCGGCGACGAGCCGAGGCCAGACCCGGGTGATCGCTCGGTCGATGGACGGGTCGCCGAGGAGGTCCTCGCGGATGCTGTCCCAGTCGATGTCCAGATCATCCGTAGGGGCGTCGTTGCCCGTGAAGCGGTCGAGATTGATTCCCAGGTGCGCTTCCAGCTCCTCCTCGAAGTCGGAGATCTCCTTCGCAGTACGCCGCTCCAGCTCGTTGACCAGGTCGTCGACGACGTACTCGGTGAAGAGCTCGCGAGCGCGGTTGTGCCCGATGTCGCCCTGCAGCGCCTGGCGCCGGGCGGCGTCGACCACGGCCGGCTCGAGCCTCACCGTGTCATGGGTCGTCTTCAGCTCCAGCGGTACGCCGTGAGGCTGGTGCTGCCGCACCAACCGAGCGAGGTCACCGGCGAGCGCCGCGCGGCCCTTGGCCCGCGCGATGTGATCCGGCTCGGTCCGCGTCGCCTCCACGCCCACCAGATCGGGCATGGTCGCCAGCCGTACGTCGTTCTCGCCGAGCGAGGGCAGCACCTCGGAGATGTAGGTGAGAAACCGCCGGTTCGGCCCGAAGACGAGAACGCCCTGGTCGGCGATCGACGGGAAGGCGTACAGCACATAGGCCGCGCGGTGCAGGGCGACGATGGTCTTGCCCGTGCCGGGACCGCCGTCGACGACCATGACGCCGCGATGGGGAGACCGTACGATCTCGTCCTGCTCGGCCTGAAGGGTCGCCGCGGCCTCGTGCATCCGTCCGGTCCGCGCCGTGTTCAGCGCGGCAACGAGTGGGCTGTCTCCGACGAGGTCGACGGCTGTCGGCGACGTACCGTCGAGAATCTCGTCGTTGACGTCGACGACCTCACGCCCGTCGAGGCGTAGGTGGCGGCGCCTGCGTACGCCCATCGGTGCGGCCATCGTCGCCGCGTAGAACGGCCGCGCGGCCTCGGCCCGCCAGTCGATCAGCAGCGGGCTCCCGTCCTCGGTGCGCAACCCGATCCGACCGATGTGCAGAG
>JALZDD010000474.1 GCA_030862715.1 Actinomycetota bacterium
AGGTAGCGGGCGACCTCGAAGTCGAGGAAGGCGTCCTCCATCAGGCAGTGCTGCCCGATGAACTCGCGGCCGAGCTCGGGCGTCCAGACCTCGCCTGGGTGGAAGCCGAACGGGTTGTCCTCCGGGATCGTGAGCTCCAGGTGCATGCCGATGTCGATGATCACCCGCGCGGCCCGGAAGGACTGGCCGTCGAGCATGCCGAGACGGTCACCGGGGTCATCGAGGTAGCCGAGATCGTCCATGAGGCGCTCGGCGTAGAGAGCCCAGCCCTCGCCGTGGCCCGAGACCCAGCACATCAGCCGCTGCCAGCGGTTGAGCTGCTCGGCGCGGTAGGCGGTCTGGGCGACCTGGAGGTGATGACCCGGCACGCCCTCGTGGTAGACCGTGGTCAGCTCGCGCCAGGTGCCGAAGGAAGTGACCGACTCGGGCACCGACCACCACATCCGGCCGGGCCGGGAGAAGTCCTCGGAGGGGCCGGTGTAGTAGATCCCGCCGTCCGTGGTCGGCGCGATCATGCACTCGATCCGGCGGACCGGCTCAGGGATGTCGAAGTGCACGTCGGCCAGCTCCGCGATGGCGCGGTCGGCGGTGGTCTGCATCCACTTCTTGAGCGCGTCGGTCGAGCTCAGCTGCCGCGCGGGGTCCTTGTCGAGATGGGCCGCCGCCTCGACGACGCTCGATCCCGGCAGGATCCGGTCGGCGGTGGCCTCCATGTCGTCGGAGAGTCGCTTGAGCTCCTCCCAACCCCAGGCGTACGTCTCCTCCAGGTCGATCTCGGCGCCCAGGTAGCGCCGTGAGGAGAGCTGGTAGTGGTCGCGCCCGACGGCCTCCTTCGGCAACCCGTTGGGGACCAGGTCCGCGGCCATGAATCGCCCGAACTCGGCGAACGCCTCGTTGGCCTTCGCGGCCGAGGCCTCGAGCTCAGCGCGCAGGGAGGCAGGCACTGCCGCGGGGGCGCGCGAGACCAGACCGGTGAAGAAGTCGCCGGCCGCCTTCTGCCCGGTCCAGCTCTGGATCTGGTCGGCGACCTTCTCGTACTGTGCCGTCGCCGAGACCCGTCCGGCTGCGGCCTCCTCCCGGAGGGTCGCGGTGTAGCCCGCGACCGCGTCCGGCATCTTGGCCAGTCGGGCGCCGATCGCGGCCCAGTCGTCCTCGGTCCCGGTCGGCATCAGGTCGAAGACCTCGCGCAGGTTGTGGATGCCGCTGGTGATGACGGAGACGAACTTCCGGTCCAGCTGCGCCTCGGCGAACTCGATGTCTAGCCCGACCCGCTCCAGGAACGCGTCCTTGGCGACCTGCTCGCGCTCGTCGACCGGCTTGATCGCGGCCACGTCCGCGTAGGCCGCCCGGTTGAGCTCCTCCACCGCCTGCATCCCGTCGGGGGAGAGATCGGGGAGCTCTGCGTCGTGGCCGGCGACACCGACGTACGTCGCGGTCAGCGGGTCGAGGGCGCAGAGCTCCTCGACATAGCGGTCGGTGCGGGCGTCTACTTCACGGGTCACCCGGCCAACCTTAGGACCGGGAGGTCTTGGGGCAACTCAATTCCGCTTTACACGCAACGAACACGACAGACTTCGCGTAGGAGGGGTGTGAACGTGCCAGAGGAGGTGTCCGTGGATGCCGAAGAGCAGGAGAGGGATCCGGACTTCGGGGCCTGGGTGGCCTCGAGGGGGCCCGCGCTACAGCGGTTCGCCTATCTGGTGACCGGCAACAACTCCGACGCTCCTGACCTGGTGCAGGACGCCCTCGCCCGTGCATTGCCGCGGTGGGAGTCGCTGGCGGCGTCCGGGACGGCGGAGGCGTACGTGAAGAGGAGTATCGTCAACGGGTCGATCAGCGGCTGGCGCAAGCGGCGCCGGCTGGTGCTGGTCGAGGACGTCGAGCCGATGGCGACCAGCCATGAGCCCGGCCCCGAGGAGCGAGACGCGGACGAGGCGTGGGAGCTGGTGCAGACGCTCCCGTCCAACCAGCGAGCGGCGGTGGTCCTCCGGTTCTACGAGGACCTGTCGTTCGCGCAGATAGCGACGGTGCTCGACTGCGCCGAGGCGACCGCCCGCTCACATGTGCACCGGGCGCTGGCGAAGCTGAGGCAGCGGTTGAACGAGCAAGGCTCTGTTGATCAGAGAGGGAACGAGGGGGTTGACAATGAGTGACTTCGAGCGCGAGGAGCGGACCTTCCGGGCCGCCCTGGCCCGTGCGGCCGACGGTTTCGAGCCGCGGGAGCTCGCTATCCCCGGGGCCTCTGAATCGTCGGGACCGGCCGACGTGTCCGACGAGACGGAACAGGCCGAGCAGACCGAGGAGAAGGCGCCCGTACGCCGACGGACCACCTGGATCCTGGCCGCGGCCGCCGCGGTGCTGGCCGTCGTCGGCCTGGGCGGCGTGGTGGCCAACCTGCCGACCGCCGGCAGCGGCGACGAGAGCACGGCCGCGAGCGACTCTGCCGGCGCCGAAGACCGTGCCGATGGTGCGCCCAAGCCGCTCTCCGACCAGGATGCAGCGGCCCCCGAAGGCACCTACGACAACGGCGGCCGCGACGACCTGCCCGCGCCCGCGGACGGGAACCGCTGGGCGGTCCGCTACGACATCGCCTTCCAGGTGCCCCAGGAGTGGGCCGATGCCACGGCGCCGGCGCTTCCGGAGTGCATCGCGAAGCCGGGCGACCAGTGGGACACCGTGCCGCGGACTCCCTACGTCGCGAACATCACCAACCAGCCGGTGCCACTGATCGCCTGCAACGAGGCCAGCGACCGTGACTTCCCGCCGCAGTTCGGCAAGGTGCCGTTCGCGCTGTGGCAGCCCTATGTCCTGATCGAGAAGCCGGGCAAGGGCGCCAGCCTCCAGACCGGCTCCTGGGAGCACGAGGGCTGGCTGCTGACCCGGGTCCAGGTCGAGGACGCGTACGCCACGATCCTCACCGGTCCCGGCGACGAGAAGGTCAACCAGGAGATCAAGGGGTCTCTGAAGACCGTGGCGAAGGATCCCCACGGCTGCGAGACCGCCTCGCCGCTCGCCGAGGGTGACCCGGTGCGGCCGAAGAGCGACCCTGCGACCTCGCCGCTGGAGGGCGACGACCCGGAGTCGATCGCGATCTGCGAGTACGAGCCGTCCTCGGCATCGCTGACCGGTTCGCGAGAGATCACCGGCGCCGAGGCCGCCGGCCTCGTGGAGGCGATCCGCAGCGCGCCGGCCCGCTCCGGTCCCAACTCGCCGCAGAACTGTGCCGCGGGGCAGCCGGTCACGGCGTACGTCATCCTGCGGATCGTCCGCGACGGAGGCGAGCCCGGTGAGGTCTACGTGAACTACGAGAACTGCGACGACCACGGGTTCTACGACGGCATCACCGTGCACGAGCTCACCGCTGCGGCCTGCCGGCCGGTCTTCGCCGAGGAGCCGGTCACGATCTACTCGGCTCAGGGCGACGTCGCCAAGGTCTGCCTCTCCTGACCTTCGGTTGCTGGCCGCCCCCGCTCGGGGAGGGCGGCCAGCAACCGAGTGGTGCGCCACGCGGCGTAGAGGAAGAGAAGCACCAGCAGGCCGTTGCGCCAGGCCAGCACCTCGGTGATCCACGGTGAGCCGATGTCGTTGAAGGTGAGCATGTAGCCGTACATCCGCGGGAAGATCTCGTGGGTCAGCAGCGTCACCACGACCAGCACGACCGACCAGATCCCGAGCTGCCGGCGTGCCCGGCCGCGGAGCAGGACCAGCCCGGCGGAGGCGGCGGGGAGCAGCCAGAGCATGTACTGCGGGCTGAGCACCTTGTTCGTCACCAGGAACGCGGCCACGGTCGCGAGCACCAGCCACACGATCGTCTCCTCGGTCCTCTCGCCACGGGGGAGGCGACGCCAGGCGAGCACCCACCAGACGATGACGAGCGCCCCGGCGACCACCGAGGCGATCGTCGCCGCGAGGAGCAGCGGCTCGACCAGCGGCCCACTGATGTCGTACGCCTTCCACTCGGTGTAGTCGATGGCGTAGCCGCTCTCCGGACCGCCATGGCCCCACTCGAACATCGCCGGGGTCGCGAAGACCGACTCGATCTGCAGGCCCCGCTCACTCTGGTAGTTCAGCGGCGTCCAGAGCCGGTCCCAGCCACCGAGGACGAGACTCAGCCCGGCCAGCGCGACGCCGGTGCCGGCGACGGTCAGGATGACCCCACGGCGGGTGGCGCGGTTCGCGGCGAGGGCCGGAATGACCAGGATCGGCCAGTATTTCGCGCCCGTCGCGAAGGCCGCGAATGCCGCCGCCACCTTCGGTCTCCTGACCGCGTAGAGCACCGCCAGGCCGACCATGATCCCGGGGAAGAGGTCGAAGCGGGCGTACGCCGTCGCCCCCAGCGCCGGGACCGCGACCAGCCACATCGCCTCCGCGCCGGAGATCCCGAGTCTCGGGTGCGTCCCGCGGCGGTTGCGGACGAGCAGCACCATGAAGAGCAGATCGGTCAGCGCCGCCATCGCCAGCACAGCCACGATGTAGGCCTCGCTGCCCAGGCGGAGCAGGTCGATCGCGGCGTACGGGATCCAGAGCAGCAGCAGCGCCGGCACCGGATACTCGACCAGCGTCCCCGCGACTCCGTCTGTAGCCAGTGCGTCGAGGCTGTCGCGGTAGTAGTTCACATCGCCCACCACGCCCCACTCCGCGCCCCACCAGGAGAACGAGCCCTCCGCCGCGGCCGGGAAGCCATACAGGATCACCACCCATCCCCGGGTCACCAGCCATGACAGGGTGACCAGGAGATAGCGCCGAGAGAACGTGATCACGGAGCGATCATGACATTGCGGTCCTCGTCAGTGAGGCAGGCCGCTTGCGCGCCAGACATTGGGGCCGGGATGGAGCGGGGTACGCAGCTGCGGGGCGCTCCACAGGGAGCGCGGCTTCTTCTTGGGTGCCTCGCTCGCCGATCCCAGGGCCGCGAGGACGGCCACGATCGCGGCTACCTCTTCGGGGGTGGCGTTGTGGTCGATGACCTTGAGCAGGGGCTTCTGTTCCTCGGGCGCGGTCACAGCGGGATGTTCCCGTGCTTCTTGGCGGGCAGGGTCTCCCGTTTGGTGCGGAGCAGGCGGAGGGCGCGGGTGACTTCGGCGCGGGTTTCGTGGGGTGGGATGACGGCATCGATGTAGCCGCGTTCGGCGGCGATGTAGGGGTTGGCCAGGGTGGTTTCGTACTCGTCGATGAGCTGGGCGCGTTTGGCCTCGACGTCTCCACCGGCTGCTTCGACCTCGGCCAGGGTGCGGCGGTGGACGATGTTGGCGGCGCCTTGGGCGCCCATGACCGCGATCTGGGCGGTGGGCCAGGCCAGGTTGATG
>JALZDD010000830.1 GCA_030862715.1 Actinomycetota bacterium
CCGTCGACGTGCCGACATGATGCTGGTGAACCTCAATGGGGTCTACGGCACCGGTGACAACGTGGCCGCGAAGTTCTCCAACAACAACGGGCAGGGGCACACCGGCGGGACCTGCTTCGGCGACTCCGGCGGCCCCATCCTGGTGAAGGGCTCCGACACGATGGTCGCCGTCACGTCCTTCGGCCTGAGCGTCACCTGCTCCGACGGCACCGGCGGCTACCGGGTCGACCAGCCCGACGACCTGGAGTTCCTGGCGTCGTTCGGCCTGACCCCCTAGCGGATCTGCAGCATCTTCTGGTCCTCCGACGCGCTGCGCGACGCGGCCGCCCGGCGCTCGGCCTCGGCTAACGAGTCGCCTGCGTGGTCGCGCCACCACTGCTGCCCCGCGGCGGGCAGGGTGTGGATCGGGTCGTAGTACTCGTAGGTCCTGGTCAGCGCCTCGGGGTCTGACGCCTCGATCGAGGTGCGGTAGTTCTTGGTCCAGTAGAGATGCCGCGCTCGGTGTCGTAGTCCGCGATCTGGTGGACCCAGCGCTTGCCGACGAACGGTACGTCGCACACGATCCGCGGGGTGGCGAACCCGGGCAGGTAGCCCATGATGTCGTGCTGCAACCGCTGCGCGTCGGCGACCGAGACCCGCCAGTGCTCGCTGAACGGGATCATGTCGCACATGTAGAAGTAGTAGGGCATGATCTGCGCGCCGTCGAGCAGGCGAAAGCTCAGGTCGAGGAGGCTGTGGCTGTCGGCGTTGACGCCGGCGAGCAGCACTCCCTGGTTGCGTACGTCGCGCACGCCGGCTGCCAGCAGCGCCTTGGACGCCTCGGCGACCAGAGGAGTGACCGAGTTGGCGTGGTTGGCGTGGGTGTGGATCGCCAGCGACACGCCGCGCTCGCGGGCGATGGTGGTCACCCGGTTCATCCCCTCCAGAAGCGGCTCCTGGAGCCAGTGCTGGGGGAGACCGATCAGGCCCTTGGTGGCCAGCCGGATGTCGCGGATGTTGTCGATCGCCATCAGCTTGGTGAGGAAGTCCTCCAGCCGCGGCCAGGGCAGGTTGGCGACGTCGCCGCCGGACACGACCACATCGCGCACCTGCGGGGTGTTACGGAGGTACTCGAGCATCGCCTCGTGGCGGTCGACCGGCTTGCCGGTGAGTTTGAGCTTCTCGATGACCGGGGTCGAGTTGCCGACCAGGTCCATCCGGGTGCAGTGGCCGCAGTACTGCGGGCAGGTGGAGAGCAGCTCGGCGAGCACCTTGGTCGGGTAGCGGTGGGTCAGCCCCTCGGCGACCCACATGTCGTGCTCGTGCAGCGAGTCGCGGCTCGCCTGCGGATGGGAGGGCCAGTCGGTGCGGCGGTCGGAGAAGACCGGAATCATGTAGTGCCGGATCGGGTCCGCGTAGAACGCCGCGGTGAACTCCTCGCCCGCCGACGCGCCCGAGGGCACCATCGTGTTGACCATCTGGGGCGGCACCAGCATCGACATCGTCGCCCGCTCGGCCATGTCGCGCTCGAGGTCGGCGTAGAACCGCTCGTCGAGAAGATCTCCCATCAGCGCGCGGAGCTGGCGGACGTTCTTGATGCAGTTGACGCGCTGCCATTGCACGTCGCGCCACTGCTCGTCGGTGATGTCGGCCCAGCCTGGGAACCGGGTCCAGTCGGGTTCCACCAGCTCTACGCGCTGGTAGGCGTAGGGCTGTCCGTCACGGGGCGCAGTCTCGATGGTTGCCGTCATGTTCTCCACCATAGCGGGAGATCCTGCGGCCTTTGCAACCATCGGCCGCAATTCTTCCCGCAACCGCTGGTAGGGTCCGCCGTGAGATGGACGCAAGGAGGCGTACGACGATGACCACTTCTGACCCGACAGGCCTGCACCGGGTGCTCGATGAGCCGGTGGGCGGCTCGTTGCCGCTGCCCCAGGCGGCCCGGAGACTCGACACCCGCAAGACCCTGTGGCCCGACGAGGTGCGGATCCGGGTGGAGCGCCTGAACCTCGACGCCGCCTCGTTCCGTCAGCTCGAGTCCGCACACGACGGCGACGGAGAGGCCGTACGCCGTGAGGTGCTCGACATCGTCGCCGACCGCGGAAAGATGCAGAACCCGGTGACCGGGTCGGGCGGCATGCTCGTCGGTGTCGTCGAGGAGGTCGGCCCCGAGTCACCTCTGGGGCTGAATGCCGGGGACCGGGTCGCGACGCTGGTCTCGCTGACCCTGACGCCGTTGGTGGTCGAGGACGGGCTCGCCGGCTGGGGCGGTGACTCCGAGCAGGTGCCCTGCGACGGTTACGCCATCCTCTTCGGCCGCTCGATCGCAGCCGTCCTGCCCGACGATCTCGCCCCTGAGCTGGCGCTGTCGGTGATGGACGTGTGCGGCGCGCCGGCGCTGACCCGGCGGGTCGTCTCGGAGCGCTACGCAGGTGGTGTGGTCGCCGTGATCGGTGGCGGCGGCAAGTCCGGATCGCTGTCGCTGGCCGCGGCCCGCGAGGCGGGAGCCGGCCACCTGATCGGCGTCGTCCCGACCGAGGCGGAGGCCGAGCGCCTTCGCGACGCGGGCCTGGCCGACGAGGTCGTGATCGCCGACGCCCGCAACCCGGTGGCGCTGCGCGACGCGGTCGCGAAGGCCGGAGGTCCAGCCGACGTCACCGTCGTCTGCGTCGACGTACCCGGCTGCGAGGGCGGCGCCATCCTCGCCACCGCCGACCGGGGCACCGTCATCTTCTTCTCGATGGCGACCTCCTTCTCCGCCGCCGCGCTCGGCGCCGAGGGCCTCGCCGCCGACGTCACGATGCTCGTCGGCAACGGCTACGTCCCCGGCCACGCTGATTACGCACTGGATCTTCTCCGCGCGCACGCGGGCGTGCGGGCGCTCTTCGAGGGCAGACTGGCACTGTGACCCGCATCCTTCTGCGCAACGGTGTGATCCACACCGGCCTCGCCTCGGGCGAGCCGGTCTCGGCCATGGCCGTCGAGGGCGGGCGCATCGTCTGGACCGGAACCGACCCAAGTGCCTTCGCCGGTCCCGACGAGGTGGTCGACCTCGAGGGACGGTTGGTCACGCCCGCCTTCGTGGACGCTCATGTCCACGTCGTCGAGACCGGGGAGCAGCTCCTCGGGCTCGACCTCGTCGGCCTCTCCAGCCGCGAGGCGGTGCTCGAGAAGGTCGCGGCGTACGTCACCGACCTCGGGCCCCAGGATCTGGTGCTCGCCCAAGGCTGGGACGAGACGCTCTGGCCGGACCCGACGCTGCCGACCGCGGCCGAGCTCGACCGCGCCGCAGATGGGCGCAAGGTCTATCTCAACCGCATCGACGGTCACTCCGCCGTCGTGTCCACCGCACTGATGGCGCAGGTCCCGGGGATCGCCGGGCTCCCGGGCTGGGCGGCGGACGGACGGGTCGAGCGGGAGGCGCTGCGCGCGCTGCTGCCTCTGCTCGCCGACCTCACCCCAGCCGGCCACGCCGAGCGCGGTGCGCGAGCGGCGCTGCGGAGCATGGCCTCCCTGGGCATCGGTGCCTTCCACGACAACGCCGGACCCGCGATCGGCCCCGAGTCTGACCTAGAGGCCGTGCAGTCGGAAGCGACCGCGGCCGGTCTGCACGGCACCTACTACTGGGGCGCTCATCTCGGGTTCGGCGATCTCGACCGCCTCGGCGCCATCTCCGGTCTGGCCGGCGATCTCAGCGCGGACGGTTCCATCGGATCTCGAAGCGCGGCCCTGACCCGCGACTATGCCGACCTGCCCGGACATCGTGGCCACGCCTACCTCGACCCCGAGGAGCTGGCCGAGCACATCATCGGCTGCACGCGACGCGGCACCCAGGCCGGCTTCCACTGCATCGGCGACCAGGCGATCGACAACATCGCCCAGGCGTTCCGACTCGCCGAGGCGGAGCTCGGCGCCGAGACCGTTCGAGCCGGGCGCCACCGCCTCGAGCACTGCGAGCTGCCCTCGCCGACGGCGATCAAGACCCTCGCCGACCTCGGGGTCATCGCGAGCGTGCAACCGTTGTTCGACGGGCTGTGGGGTGGCCCCGAACGGATGTACGCCGCGCGGCTGGGGGAGCGGTGGCAGGAGATGAACCCGTTCCGGACCCTGCTCGACGCCGGCGTCCGCCTCGCCTTCGGCTCCGACTCGCCGGTCACGCCGCTGGACCCGTGGGCGGCACTCCACGCGGCCGTGCATCACCGCACGCCTGGCCAGGGCATCACCCCGGCGGAGGGGTTCGCGGCACACACGGTCGGCGGCTGGTACGCGGCCGGCATCGACGACGCCGGCACCCTCGCCCCCGGTCAGCGGGCGACGTACGCCATCTGGGACCGCGCCGCGTTCCCCGACCTGACCTCATCCGACGTCGCCGACGTCATCACTCCCTGCCTGCAGACCGTCGTCAACGGCAGGACCGTATTCGAGAAGGAGGGTGTCCGGTGAGACTCGATCTGGACCCACGCACGATCGCCCAGGCCCGCGCGCTGGCCGCGAAGGTCGGCGACCCGATCGTCGAGATGGCCAAGAAGCAC
>JALZDD010000848.1 GCA_030862715.1 Actinomycetota bacterium
CGCATCACGATCGTGGCCAGCCGCTGGTCCTGCTTGAGCTCGTAGAGCTTGCCCTGCGGGGACATCGCCGAGATCTGCCGCCGCACGGCGTCGTACAGGTTCACCTGGCCGCCGACGACGTTGCTCCAGTGCGGGGTGCTGGCGTCCTCCATGTCGGCCAGCCAGACCCGCGCCCCGGAGTTGAGGGCGTTGATCGTCATCTTCCGGTCCGTCGGGCCGGTGATCTCGACGCGGCGGTCCTGCAGGTCCTCGGGCACCGCCGCCACCGTCCAGTCGCCGGCGCGTACGTCCGCCGTCTCGGGCAGGAAGTCGAGCCGGCCGGTGCGCGCGACCTCTTCGCGGCGCACTCGGCGAGCGGCCAAGAGCTCGTCACGGCGGGCCCCGAACCGTCGCTGCAGATCAGCGACGAAGTCGAGGGCCTCGGGCGTGAGGATCTCGGCTCCTCGCTCGACGTCGCCACCGGTGATCTGAATGTTCACGAGCTCCACCCTTCCAGGGCTACAGTTTTCCTTTGAATGGATTTCTCTTTCCGCATTGCGGATATTAATCCGGCCAGACAAGGGGCGCAACCGGTCGGATTTCCTCTACACGACGCTAGACTTCCGTCATCCGGAAGACAGTACCCATAGATCGGGGAGCTCAGGTGAGCGAGAACGAGAAGGCGCCGAAGGCACGCACCGGGGCCGTGCAGTCGATCGAGCGTGCCTTCGCACTGCTCGAGACGATGGCCGACGCCGGCGGGACCATGGGACTCTCCCAGCTCGCCGCCGCCTCCGGCCTGCCGCTGCCGACCATCCACCGGCTGGTGCGCACCCTCGTCGACCTGGGCTATCTCCGCCAGGAGGCCAACCGGCAGTACGTCCTCGGCCCCAAGCTGATCCGGCTCGGCGAGAGCTCCTCGCGCATGCTCAGCACCTGGGCCCGCCCGCACCTCACCCGGCTCGTCGACGAGGTCGGCGAGTCGGCCAACCTGGCGATGCTCGACGGCGACCAGATCGTCTACGTCGCCCACACCGAGTCGCGTCAGTCGATGCGTATGTTCACCGAGGTCGGCCGCCGGGTGTCCCCGCACTGCACCGCCGTAGGCAAGGCCATCCTCGCCGACATGGCTCCCGACCAGGTTCGCGACATCCTCCGGCGCACCGACATGGTCCCCTACACCTCCACCACGATCACCTCGCGCGATGACTACCTCGACCAGCTCGAGCAGGTCCGCGAGCGCCGCTACGCAGTCGACGAGGGCGAGCAGGAGGCAGGCGTACGCTGCGTGGCCGTCGCCGTCCCCGACTACGCCCCGCGCCTGGCGATGTCGATCAGTGGACCCACCGGCCGGATGAGCGACGAGCTCATCGAGCGCGCCGTCCCGCTGCTCACCGAGGCCGGCAAGCAGCTCGCCGCCGACCTCGCCTGACCTGCGGTGATGGTCAGCCGCCGTACGGCACCGTGATGATCTCGAGGTTGTGCCCGTCGGGGCTCTCCCAGTAGACGCCGCGACCACCGTCGTTGTGGTTGATCTCGCCCTCCCGCCGGTGGAAGGGGTCGGCCCAGTAGGTGAGGCCGCGCTCCTTGATCCGCCCGAAGATCTCGTCGAACTCGGTCTCGGACACCTTGAACGCGTAGTGCTGCGGCCGGAGGTCCTGGGCCTCCGCCACGTCGAGGCTGACCTGGTTGGAGAGCTCGACGACCCGGAACGGGCCGAAGGCCTGGGCCTCCGGAAGCCCGAGGATCTCGGTCAGATGGGTCGCCATCGCGTCCCGGTCGGAGGCGTGGACGATCGTGTGGTTCAGCTGGACGCTCATCGGATTCTCCTCTCGCATCATTACGACTCTAGGTCGCGGACACGAGGCGGCCGACCGCGATTCGTGGTACGTATTGCGGTCCACGGGTCACATCGACCCGGTAGATCTCGGGAGACCTGACATGAAGCGCACCACCGTCGGCCTGAACCGTCGCGCACTGCTCCAGGGAGCCGCCGCAGTCGCGGGGCTCACCGCTCTGTCCTCGTCAGCGACCGCCTCCGCGACCTCCGCCGGACCGCCGCACCAGAGCCCCATCCGCATCTACCGCGGCGGCACCCAGCAGGCGCACCTGCCTGCCCTGCACGTCCACTATCCCCACGACGCGACCGTCACGATGAAGTACATCCGCGAGGACGCCGACGAGCCCGACGGCTGCACCGTCCGCGGCGACGAGGAGACCGTACGCGCCGAGCTCCCGCCCGGCGTCGGGTCGCTCGAGATGGGCGGCGTGACGTACGGCCTGATGCAGTTCCACTGGCACACCCCCAGCGAGCATCTGCTCTCCGCCCGGGACTACCCGATCGAGATGCACTTCGTGCACCAGGACGCCTCCGGCCACACCCTCGTCGTCGGCGTCTGGGTCCGCCCAGGCCGCACCAACCCGACCCTCGGCCGCCTCTACGACCACCTGGTCTCCGAGTGCTCGACCGCCGACCACGTCGGCCACATCGACGTCGGCGCCCTCCTGCCGCGCCGACACACGTCCTACCGCTACGACGGCTCCCTCACCACCGCGCCCTACACCGAGCACGTCCAGTGGGTCATGCTCACCGACCCCATCACCGCCTCACCCCGCCAGATCGACCGGTTCCGCACGATGTTCCCGACCGGCAACCGCCGCGACGTCCAGGACATCAACGACCGCGTCGTCTTCACCGACCGCTGATCTATGTCCCGGTGAGGCTCCGGGCGAGCGTAGGGGCGAGCGGAGCGTCGGGAAGCAGCAGCGCGTTGACGGCGTGGTACGCGTCCGGCTTGTCCGGCCAGGTGCGCCCGGAGATCCACAGTGCGTCGTCGAGCTCATGGTGCCAACTGCCGGCCTCATGGTCGACGAAGTGGTTCTCGATCGCGCGCCACCACCGGTCGAGGTCGGCCGCACCGACAGCACCGTCGGTACGCCGCGCCAGTGTGTCGGCGGCCGCGACCGCTTCGGCCATCACCCAGTGGAAACGTTCACGAGTCACCGGCTCACCCTCCCAGTCCGTGGTGTAGACGATCGTGTCGCCGAGAGAGCCGTCGCGTACTGCTCGGGTGTAGAGCCCTGTGGCCGCCTCGACCAGCCATTCGGGTGGGTCGTCGAGCGCACCTTCGAGCCCGACCAGCAGGCGCGACCATTCGAGCCCGTGGCCCGGCGTCGCACCATAGGGCCGGAACGGGTCGGCCGGGGCACTGGCGTTGTAGTCGAGGAGGACCCGCCACTCGGCGTCGAAGTGCTCGGGCAGGCGCCAATCGTTGGCCCGAGCTCCGGCGACGACCTGCTCGCAGATGCGCAGCGCCCGGTAGCGCCAGCGAACGTCACCAGTGGCGTCGGAGGCAGTCAGGTAGGCCTCGACGGTGTGCATGTTGCTGTTGACCCCGCGGTAAGCCTCGGCCGTCGTCCACCCGGCGTCCCACGATTCGCGGCAGCGGCCGGCACGCTCGTCCCAGAACCACCGCTCATGGACGACGAGCGCCTCGTCGAGCAGCTCGGCCGCTCCCGGGACACCGGCGATCCGGGCGGCCGACGCGGCCAGGACGACGAAGGCGTGCTCGTAGCAGCCCTTGCGGGTCTCGGCGGGCCGACGGTCGGAGGTCAAGGCGGCGAACCAGCCGCCGTGCTCGGGATCTACGAAGAGGTCGCGCAGCGCTCGGACGCCATGTTCAGCCAGCGGGTCAACCGTGCCCTCGCGCATCGAGGCGATCGCGAAGACGTACGTCATCCGGGCGTTGATCCACAGCTCGAGCCCGCGCTCAGCCTGAACGTCGCCTGCGGCGTCGAGCCGTCCAAAACCGCCGTCGGTCAGCGCCGAACGGCGCGCGAACCTCAGCACGGAGTCGAGCTGCTGCTCGCGCCAGGGCTGGGAGCCTGGGACGGGTCGGGGCATGATCATGCTCCTCTCGGGATGGCGCTGGCGGGGAGGACAGGGAAGAGCTCCGGCAACAGGGCGTACGCGTCGTCGCGGGCTGCGGCCACGGCCGAGTCAGGTGCCGGCCGGTAAGGCCAGCGAACCCGCAGGCCGATGTCGGCCCAGCCGCCGACGGCCGCGAGCAGCTTGTCGAGCGCGGGGTCGGAGACGCCGGCGCGCTGGAGCGGGAGGACATGCCGAGCGAACCATTCACCGATCCGGCGCTCGAGGTCACCTGCCGACGCCGGATCGGCGGTCATCAGGTCATACCAGCGCACGGCGCCCGCCGGGGAGAGCCCCGCAATGTTGGAGTAGCTGCCGCTTGCACCGCGGGCCAGACCGGACGCGAGCTGGTGGCCGGGGACGAACACCGCGCAGCGCTCGAGCACGCCGAGCGTACGCAGCTCGTCCCACCAGGCGTCGTCACCGCCGGGCACCTTGACGCCGATCAGTGACGGGGTTTCGTCGAGGAGTCGTCCGAGGAGTCGCGGTGTGAGCGTGGTGGTGGCGTGACCAGGGTTGTAGAGGACGAGCGGGATCGACGCCGCGGCCGCGGCGACCCTGGTCATGAAGGCGATGCATTCCTCGTCGGTGAGCGGGAGCCAGTCCGGCAGTGCGATCTGGTACGCCGCCGGCCACAGGTCGCGGGTGCGAGCGATCCGTTCCAGCGTGACCTGCGGAACGGGATGACTGACGCCAAGCTGGAAGGGCTTGCCCGTCGCCGCGCACGCGGTCGCGAGCATCCGGCTCACCCGGTCGGCCTCAGCGTCCAGCATTAGGTGCAGCTCTCCCGCCGTCCCGTGAGCGTAGACGCCGTGCAGCGAGGACGCCGCCAGCGTACGGATCTCGGCCTCGAGCCGCGACCGGTCGATGTCGTCGTCGGCCCGGAGCGGCAGCAGGACCGGACCCCACACCCCCTTCAGGGTCGCCGCCGAGAGAGGCTCGCTCATCGGGCCACCCGCCAGATCACCGGAGTGCGCACCCCG
>JALZDD010000849.1 GCA_030862715.1 Actinomycetota bacterium
TCAGGTTGAGCCCGACCCCGCCGGCCTTGAGCGAGAGCAGGAAGACCGGCACCTCGCCGTCCTGGAAGCGCGAGACCATCCGCGAACGCTCCGCCACCGGGGTGCCGCCGTGCAGGAACTGGTGGGCGACACCGGCCGAGGCCCAGTGGGCCTCGAGGAGACGGGCCATCGCGACGTACTGCGTGAAGATCAGGACCGCCCCCGACTCGGCGAGCACGGTCGAGACCAGTTCGTCGAGGAGGTCGATCTTCTGCGACCGCCCCGCGATCCGTCCGCCTTCCTGTTTGAGGAACTGCGCCGGGTGGTTGCAGATCTGCTTGAGTCCGGTGAGCAGGCTGAGCACCAGGCCGCGTCGCTGCGGGTCGTCGGCGTCGAGCCGCTCGATCCGCGCCATCGCGTCGCGTACGTAGGCCTCGTAGAGCACCGTCTGCTCTCGCGTCAGCGTCAGCAGGTGGTCGGTCTCGGTCTTGGGCGGCAGCTCGGGAGCCACCCCTGGGTCGGACTTGCGGCGGCGCAGCATGAACGGTCCGACCAGCGACGCGAACTCCTTCGCCTTGCCGACGTCGGCGCCGGCCTCGATCTGGCTCGCCCAGGCGCGACGGAAGGCCAGTCGGCTGCCCAGTAGACCCGGCACGCACCAGTCGAGCAGCGCCCACAGCTCGGTCAGGTTGTTCTCCACCGGGGTGCCCGTCAGCGCGACCCGGGCGTGCGAAGGGATCTCGCGAAGCGCCTTCGCGGTCGCGGAGGCAGCGTTCTTCACGTGCTGCGCCTCGTCGGCGACGACGAGCCCCCACGACACCGCCGAGAGCAGCTCGGTGTCGCGCCGCATCGTCCCGTACGTCGTCAGCACCACTCCGCTCGCGCCCTCGACGTCGCGCTCCGCGCCATGGTGGCGTCGCACCTCCACCTCAGGAGCGAATCGGGCGAGCTCGGCCTCCCAGTTGCCCAGCAGGCTCGCCGGGCAGACCACCAGGGTCGGCCCGGCATGTTCCTTCTGGCGATGGAGGTGGAGCGCGATCGTCATCAGCGTCTTACCTAGCCCCATGTCGTCGGCCAGGCAGCCACCGAGCCCGAGCGAGGTGATCCCGGCCAGCCAGGTCAGCCCCTCGACCTGATAGCCACGCATGGTGGCCTGCAGCCCGGCCGGCACCTCGACGGCCGGCCCGGAGGTCGCCGCGATCACCTCGTCGCGAAGGCGTGCGATCGAGGCGCCGATGATCACCTTCTCGCCCGGCGCCGCCTCGGCGACCTCCTTCGGCACCTGTCCAGTCAGGGCGACGGCCAGAGCCTCCCCGCCGCTGATCCGCTTGAGCAGCCGCTTGCGCGCACGTCGCAGCACCGAAGGATGGACGACCGCCCACGCCCCTCTCAGCCGCAGCACCGGACCCGCGGCCGCGGCCAGGGCATCCATCTCGGCGGCATCGAGCGGCTCGCCACCGAGCGCCAGCTGCCACTGGAAGGCGAAGAGCCCCTTCTCCCCGAGCGGCGACTCGCGCATCAGATCCTCACGCGCGTCCGTCGACGAGGACGCCACCCGGTCCACGGCCACCGACGTCGTCAGGTCCCGCGACAGCGAGCGCGGCCAGAGCACGTCGACACCACGCTCCTTGAGCCACTCGACCCCGTCCTCGAGCAGTCCGACGACCTCATCGCTCGCCAGGGTCAGGGACGAGGGCACCGGCAGGTCGAGCAGCCGGTCGAGCACGGGCCAGGCCTCCGCGGCACCGCGGAGAGCGACCTGGGCATGCGTACGCGCCCGGGGGCCGAACCCGTGATCGTCGGCCTCGTCCCACAGCCGAGCGGCATCGGCCACGTGCAGCGGGTCGGCCTCGTCGTGCACCTGCGGCACCAACGTCAGCGAACCCACGAGAAGGTCCTCCTCCGGCGCCTCGACCCGGAACGAGAGCCGCACCAATGACGGCAACGAGGCCGTCACCGGACCCTCGTCGGTCCGATAGCGCGACAACCTGGTCTGCAGCGACTCCCGGAACGCATTCGACCCGGATGCCTTGGGCGCGGAGGTCGGCACGGCGTCCGCGACCGCGGCCACGATCTCGCGCACCAGGAGCTCGGCGGCCTCGCCGTCGAGATCTTCGTAGGCCCGGGAGGTGGCCAGCAACCGCACCCGCTCCTCGTCCTCCGGGGTGTAGCGCACAGCCCAGGAGCCACCGTCGGGCTCCAGTTGTCCCGCGGCCACGAACCTGAGTCCGAGATGTGCTGCTGACGCGACCAGAGCGACCGAGGGATGCAGGTCGGTGGCTGCGTACGCCTTCTTCAGGACCGGCAGGGCAGCCCGCATCGGCAACGACACCGACCGCCGGGAGTCCACGAACTCCACGGCCGAGTCCCGCGGCGGCTGCGCCGGGCGGAAGACCGCGCGGCCGGTCACGGGTACGAATGACATGGACACGACCGTAGCCGCCACCACCGACTGTTTCTCATCCTCGAGGATGAGGGGGTCGCCCCCAAAGGTTGAGGCGCACCGTGCCCGGGCTCTGCCACGGTGGCTGACATGACCGAGACCACCCACTCACGCGCCGCGCTCCCGCCCGGCCAGCGGCAGATCGACTTCTTCCCGCGCTTCGGGCGACGTGTCGACCAGCCCCCACCGACCGTGCCCACACATCCCACCGTGGTCTTCGGCGGGGCGCTCACGGCGCCGATCGAGATCGCCGTGGACGAGCTCGTCGGCACTGATCCTCGCGAGCTCCACGCCGACTTCCATTGCGTCGCCGGCTGGTCGGTGACCGGCCTCGTCTGGGAGGGCGTCGCCTTCGCCGAGGTCTATCAGCGGTACGTCGCACCGGCCCTCGCACCAGGCACGATCGTGACTCACGTCCTCGTGCGCGGCCTCGACGGCGAACACTTCGTGGCCGAGCTGCAAGATCTCCTGGCCGACGACGTCCTGCTCGCCGATCGGCTCGGCGGCCGGCCGCTCGACGGCGATCACGGCGCCCCGCTGCGACTGGTCAACCCGACGCAGTACGGGTACGCAACATCAAGCACGTGTGCCGCATCGACGTGCTCACCAGCGCGCCGCAGGCGGGCTCACCGGCGCTCGCCGACCGGCTGCTGCAGTCCCACCCGCGGGCAAGGGTCTGGGAGGAGGAGCGCCACGGCACGCTGCCCGGCTGGCTGATCCGTCCGATCTATCGAGTGATCAAGACCGTCATGCTCGCCGCCGCTCGCCGCAGGACGGCGGGTGAGTCAGGTCACTAGTCAAAAGTAAATATTGGCTAGGGGACCTATCAACCCACACGTAGGCTGTCAACCCGTGACAGACATTTCTGCCAAGCGTGAGAAGGCGCCTGACGACCACCTCGACAAGAGCGTGCTCATCGTCGCAGGCGTCGTCGTACTCGGATCGATCATGTCGATCCTCGACATCACCGTTGTCTCCGTCGCACTGGAGACCTTCCAGCGCGAGTTCGACGCCACCTCTGCTGAGGTCGCCTGGACGATGACCGGCTACACCCTCGCCCTGGCGACGGTGATCCCGCTGACCGGTTGGGCCGCCGACCGGTTCGGCACCAAACGCCTCTACATGACCGCGATCGTGCTCTTCGCGCTCGGCTCGGCGCTGTGCGCGCTGGCCACCACGCTGCCGATGCTGGTCGGCTTCCGGGTTCTCCAGGGCCTCGGCGGCGGCATGCTGATGCCGCTGGGCATGACGATCCTGACCCGCGCCGCCGGCCCCGAGCGGGTCGGTCGCGTGATGGCGATCCTGGGCGTACCCATGCTCCTCGGCCCCATCCTCGGCCCCATCATCGGTGGCGCGCTGATCGACTCGGCCTCGTGGCACTGGATCTTCCTGATCAACATCCCGATCGGCGTCATCGCGCTGGTGTACGCCTGGCGGGCGCTGTCCAAGGACCACGTCGAGCCGTCGCAGTCCTTCGACTTCCTCGGCATGGTGCTGCTGTCCCCGGGTCTGGCCCTGTTCCTCTACGGCGTCTCCTCGATCCCCGAGGCCGGCACGCTGCTGGACACCAAGGTGCTCTCGTTCATGGTCGTGGGCCTGGTGCTGATCGCCGCGTTCATCCCGTGGGCGCTGTCGTCCCGCAACGACCACCCGCTGATCGACGTACGTCTCTTCGGCAACAAGGAGCTCACCGTCGCGGTGATCACCCTGTCGATCTTCGCGATGGCGTTCTTCGGTGCCTCGCTGCTCTTCCCGCTCTACTACCAGCAGGTACGCGGCGAGGACGCCCTCCACGCCGGCCTGCTGCTGGCTCCGCAGGGTCTGGGCGCGATGGTCACGATGCCGATCGCCGGCATGCTCGCGGACCGCACCGGTCCGGGCAAGATCGTCCTCAGCGGTCTCACCACGATCGCGGTCGGCATGTTCATGTTCTCGCGCCTCGACGAGGCCACGCCCTACTGGTACCTCCTCCTGTCGCTGTTCATCATGGGCCTCGGCATGGGCGCGACGATGATGCCGACCTTCGCTGCCGCCCAGGCGACGCTGCGCGAACACACCATCGCCCGAGGTACGACCCTGGTGAACATCGTCCAGCAGGTCGCCGCATCAGCGGGCACCGCGCTCTTCTCGGTGCTGCTCACGAACGCCCTGTCCGGCAAGGAGTCGATCTCCGCCGCGGATGACCTCGCGGACAAGCTCGGTGTCCCGGCCGGCGGTCTGGAGAAGTTCCTGGCCGACCCGGCCAACCAGCAGAAGGTCGGTGAGGCCGCCGCTTCACTGGGTCTCGACCCGGCCAAGCTGCCCGAAGTCTTCAAGGCCATCCCGGTCGAGATGGCCGAGGCGTTCTCGACCACCTTCGTGATCGCCGCGATCCTGGTGCTGGCCACGCTCATCCCCGCGTGGTTCCTGCCCAAGAGCAAGGCCGAGCACGGAGCCGCCGCTCCCACGGTCCTCCACTGATCCGCTCACGTATGCAGGGCCGGGGGGG
>JALZDD010000860.1 GCA_030862715.1 Actinomycetota bacterium
ACGAGCGCCCCAACATGGTCCTGATCCTGATGGACGACTTCTCCCTGGAGCTGCTCCGCACGATGCCGGAGGCGACCAGGATGGCGGCCGAGGGCGCGACGTACCAGAACTCCTTCGTCATCGACTCCCTGTGCTGCCCCTCGCGTGCGGCGCTGCTGACCGGGCAGACGCCGCACCACACCAAGGTGCTGACCAACACCCAGAACGACCCGGAGCACCCGGTCGGCGGCTGGTCGGCGTTCCAGCGCTACGGCAACGTCGAGAAGCAGTTCAGCATCGGGCTCCAGGAGGCCGGCTACACGACCGGGTTCGTGGGGAAGTACATCAACGCCTACGAGGCCACCATCGGTGCCGACGGCAAGCGCGTCCCGCCGCCCAAGGTGCCCGGCTGGGACTCCTGGAACGCGCTCCTCGGTGGCGCCTACGGCGGCTGGGGCTACCAGAGCACCTACCTCGACGGCAACGGCGCGGTGCAGCTGCGCAATCACCCGCGACCGCCGACCTCGGCCAGCACGGCCGTGAAGGACGCCGGGTACGCCGGCAACGTCACCCGTGACTATGCACTGGACTTCATCGAGAAGCACCGCGACGACGAGGAGCCCTACTTCCTCGAGATCGCCGCCTACGGGCCCCACTCGCGGCTCGGCCACCACTATCCGGGCCTGGACACCTGGTTCCCGCCGGCGTTCGCCGACCAGGCGCCCGCCGGCGACCCCGCGGGCGGCAACTGCGGCCGGGTCGCGTGCGCCGACCTGACGCTGAAGGACCTGGCCGGCTACGGCGACGACCGCTGGGACAACGCACCGACCTACCTCGGCCGTGGGGGACGTACGTCGCAGGCCCCTGCCTGGCGCACCAACAAGGTCTCGCTGACCGACGAGACCGCGCTGAGCCAGTACCGCGACCGCGCCCGGATGGTGCAGTCGATCGACCGGATGATCGCCCAGGTGCGCGAGGCCGCGGGCGACGACACCTACACCGTGCTGACCTCCGACAACGGCTTCCACCTGGGCCAGCACCAGCTCAACGGCGGCAAGGGTGCCCCGTACGACTCCGACACCCGCGTCCCGCTGGTCGTCGTCGGCCCCGACGTGGTGCCCGGCAAGCGCAGCCAGTTCGTCAACAACATCGACCTGGCGCCGACCTTCCTCGACATCGCGGGCGCTCCGACCCCGTCGTACGTCTCTGGGAGCTCGTTCGCGGAGACCCTGAGCCGACCGCGGCTGCCGGGTGGGCGGTACGCCTTCTTCGAGCACACCTACGCCAAGTCGCATCCCGGCGAGGTCGACCTCGACAAGGGCTCGGGCGGCACCATCGACATCATCCCGTCCTACATCGCGGTGCGCGGCTCGCGGGGGCTGCTGGTCCGGTTCGATCTGGACAAGTCCTGGAGGGGCACCGACTACGCCTATGAGCTCTACCGCTACGACCGGCCGTGGGAGGACCGCAACGTCTTCGCCGAGGATCACGCGAAGCCGTACGCCCGTGATCTGATGCGCCGGCTCAGCGCCTACGAGGGTTGCGCACCAGCTGTGTGCCGGGCTTTGACCCGCTGATAACCGATCTGGGCTATGGTGTCTCCGCCGAGGAAATGTGTCCTCGGTCACTTCACAACGGATCGTCCGGCACGTACCTGCCGGTGAAGGAGACAACGGAATCATGGCAACAGTTACGTTCGAGAAGGCGCAGCGTTGGTACGCCGGCGCCACCGAGCCCGCGGTCAAGGGCATCGACCTCGAGATCAAGGACGGCGAGTTCATGGTGCTCGTCGGTCCGTCCGGATGCGGTAAGACCACCACCCTGCGCATGCTCGCCGGGCTGGAGGAGGTCAACTCGGGCGCCATCAAGATCGGCGACCGTGAGGTCACCAACGTGGCCCCCAAGGACCGCGACATCGCGATGGTCTTCCAGAACTACGCCCTGTATCCGCACATGAACGTGCGGGAGAACATGGCCTTCGCCCTCAAGCTCAGGAAGACGGACAAGGGCGAGATGGACCGCCGCGTTGGCGAGGCGGCGCGCATCCTCGGCCTGGAGCGCTTCCTCGACCGCAAGCCCAAGGCGCTCTCCGGCGGCCAGAGGCAGCGGGTTGCCCTGGGGAGGGCGATAGTGCGCGAGCCCAAGGCGTTCCTCATGGACGAGCCCCTGTCCAACCTCGACGCCAAGCTGAGGGTGCAGATGCGTACGGAGATCGCCAAGCTGCACAACCGCATCGGGGTCACCACCATCTACGTCACCCACGACCAGACCGAGGCGATGACGATGGCGGATCGGATCGTGGTCCTGAAGGACGGCGTCGTCCAGCAGATAGACTCCCCGCAGCAGATGTACGAC
>JALZDD010000879.1 GCA_030862715.1 Actinomycetota bacterium
GGCGTTACCGGAGCACCCACCGAGTTGGTGATCTTGAGGCCAGTGCCGCAGAAGAGGAACTCGTGGACACCGTCCTCGGCGCAGTCCGCAGCGAGGTCCTCCAGGGCGAACATCTCGCCGAGCATGAGCCCCATGTCCCGGATGGCAACCATATGGAACGGGACGCTCCACCCGTCGATCCTGCTGGGCTGCAGCTCCACTCCCCAGTTGTCCGACGCTACAGCGGCGATCTCGCGCGCACGGAGCCACTGGAGGGTCGACAGACCGAGTCCAGGCGCAGGGCCCATGTAGCGCTCATGGTCACCAGCCAGGAAGTGGCGGTAGATGCCAGTCCTGATCAGCAGCACGTCTCCCGAGCCGACGGCAACGTTCGCCACATCCACCGCCGCGTCCAGGTCGTCCGCCGTGATCTCGTCGCCGGGCTCGAGCGCGTCCACACCGCGGAGCCGGGCGATGTCGAGCAGGACTCCGCGAGACACGCACCGCTCGACGGCTGCGGTGTAGGAGTTGCGGGTCGCTCCCCTTCTCGTGGTCAGCACGGCGGCTGGCGCGTCGTTGTAGAGCCGACCGTCGTACCCGGCATGGGCGAGGCCGTCCCACTGCGTGGCGCTCTGGATACCCATCACGATGACGTCGTCCGCTGCGATCACGTCGTTTGCGATCACGTCGAGCGGGGACACCGACATCAGGTGGATCGGGTTGAAGCGCGCCATGCCGGCCCGGGAGAACGGTCCGCTCGAGCCGAACTCCATGCCGAGGTCGAAGACCTTCCCGGTTCGCACCATGCCGGCGGCCGCGATCCGGACCTCGGGAGTCACGAAGTTGAGTGTTCCGATCTCGTCGTCCTCGCCCCATCGGCCCCAGTTGCTGAGCCGACGACCGAGCGCCTTCACGTCGTCGATGTTCGTGGGCTCGGTCATCGCTGCCCGCCGTCTCGCGCTCATGCGAGCCTCGCCCGTACCGGTTGGCTCGCCCCGTCTGAAAGCACCTCGATCCGCGTGGCGGCCGTCAAGGGCGCGGGGATGGTACGCCAGTGATGGCACGCCACCGTGGCTCCGGAGGCCGTTACCTCTCGCTCGGGCCGCACCGTGTGGCACACGTCGGTCGCAAAGGCGCAGCGGTTGGCGAACGGGCAGGCAGGGGCAAGGCTCTTCGGGTCCACCGTGATCGACTGTGCCTCGACCGCCCGCTGTTGTCGCGCCATCCGCTTTGCACGCTGGACCTTGACGTCCGGAATAGGGGCGGACTCGAGCAGCATCTGGGTGTAGGGGTGCTGGGGCGAGCCACAGACCACGTCAGCCGGACCCGACTCCATCACCTGGCCCTTGTACAGAACGACCACCCGGTGCGACGTCATCCGCACGACCGTCAGGTCGTGGGAGACGAGCAGGTAGCTGACACTCAGCCGCTCCTGCAGGCCCGCGAGCAAGTTCAGAACCTGAGCCTGCACCGACAGGTCCAGCGCGCTCGTCGGTTCGTCGCACACCACGAGCTTCGGGTCGAGCATGAGGGCCCGTGCGATCGCGATCCGCTGCCGCTGGCCGCCCGAGAACTGCGCCGGGTACCGGTCCGCGGCGCTGGCCAGCATGCCCACCGATTCAAGCATATCCCCGACCAGCTGCCGCAGTTCCGCGCGGCCCACCTTCTTGTGGACTTGCACAGGCTCGCCGAGGGTCTCAAGAATGGTGCGCGTGGGGCTCAGCTGGCTGAACGGGTCCTGGAACACCGCCTGGAGATCGGTGCTCAGCCGACGCCGCTCGCGATAGCCGGCACGGGTGATGTCCTGGCCTTCGAACGTGATAGAGCCACCGGCGACCGGCACCAGACCGAGGATCGCCTTGGCGATGGTGGTCTTGCCCGAGCCCGACTCCCCGACGAGTCCAAGGGTCTCCCCAGGAGAGAGGGTGAAGTCCACGCCGTCCACGGCTCGGAACGTCGACCGACGACTCTTGAACTCGACGGAGAGGTCGCCCACCTCGAGGAGGGAGGGCTGTTCGGTGTGGGAGGTTGACGTCACAGCTTCTCCTCGAGGTGGGCGTGCTGGGGGACCTGACCGGACGAGACGCCCGAGGCGGTGAGTTGGCCGACGAGCTCGTCGACCCTCAAGCAACGGGACTCCCGTGCCACGCCGACCTCGACCATTGGGATTAACGCCGCCGCACAGTCGTCTGTGGCGAGGTGGCACCTCGGCTTGAAGTGGCATCCGACGGGCCAAGCGCCGGGTTGCGGGACGGTGCCCGGGATGGTCGGAAGGCGGCCCGATCCGTCGACCTGGCGGTGCGGGTCGGAGCTGAGGAGCGCTGCGGTGTAGGGATGCCGTGGCGCCTCTACGATGACCTCCATCTCGGCCTGCTCGACGACCTGGCCGGCGTACATCACGATGGCGCGGTCACACATGTCGGCTGCGACGCCCCAGTCGTGGGTCACGAACATCAGGGCCATGCCCTCGTCCTGCAGCTCCCGGAAGAGGTCGAGGATGCCGGACTGGACCGTCACGTCGAGGGCCGTCGTCGGCTCATCCGCGATGAGCAGCACGGGCGAACCGGCGAGCGCGCGAGCGATGGACACCCGCTGCGCCATGCCTCCGGAGAGCTCGTGCGGATACTTCTTGGCCACGGCCTCCGGGTCGGGAAGGTGCACCTTGCGCAGGAGATCGAGGACCCGGGCACGGACCTCGCGCCGCGACACGTAGTGGTGGCGTCGGACGATCTCTGCCAACTGTGAGCCGACGCTGAACGCGGGGTTCAGGCTCACCATCGGCTCCTGCGAAATGAATCCGATGCGCTTGCCTCGAACCTTCCGCAGGCCCGCCTCGTCTAGCGCAGTGAGGTCGGTGCCGTCGAACCACACGCTGCCCGACTCGACATAGGCCGCGCCCGGGAGGAGGCCGAGGATGGTGAGCGCGGTGATGCTCTTTCCGCACCCAGACTCGCCGACCACGGCAACGGACTCGCCCGCTCGCACTTGGAAGCTGACACCGTCGAGGACGGTCCGCGCCTTGCTGCCGGAATTGTGCAGCTGGACGTGGACGTCGCGGACGTCGAGCAATGCACCTTCGCAGTTGGACGGCTGCTCGGCCGCAGACCCCAGGGTTCGCCGTCCGCGCTGGCGGTTGCTCGCCGGGCTGGAGGACCAAGTTCCAGCGGCCGCGTCGCGAAGAATGTCACCGAGGAGACCGAAGGCCAGGACCGTGATGGCGATGATGAGTCCGGACGGCCAGATCAGCCACGGCTGCTGGATCATCACCCTGAATCCGTCGCCCACCATGCCACCCCAGCTGGGGGCCGGCGCCTCGGCGATCAGGCCGAGGAACGCCAACCCGGACATCGCCAGCAGGGCCTGGCCAGCCATCAGGGAGCACTGGACGATGACGACGCCACCGATCCGCGGCATGACGTGACGGGTCAGGATACGCGGGCGGGAGAGGCCCGAGACATGAGCGGCAGCGACGTAGTTCTCCTCGCGGATCGGGAGCGCGGCAGACCGAACGACCCGCATCATCATGGGCGAGACGAGCACGCCGAAGGCGAGCATCGCCGCGAAAGTGTTGCCGGGGAACACCGCCAGCACGACGAGCATCATGGCGACTCCGGGGATCGCGAGCAGGAGATCGCCCATCCAACTGACGATGCGATCCGCCAGGCCGCCGAAGAATCCGGCACAGAGTCCGAGCGGAACGCCGATGCTGACCGCGACGACGACCGCCTCGACCACAGCGATGAAGGTCACCCGGGTTCCGACCAGGAGGCGGTCGAGTACGTCGCGTCCCAGGTCATCGGTTCCGAGCCAGTGGACCGGGGACGGACCCTGCCCCGCGTCGCTCAGGTTCCCTGCGTTGGTGGTCCCGACCTCGGGCATCATGAACGGCGCGACCACGGCGACGACGACGATGGCCGACAGGTAGATCAAGCAGACGACGGCCAGCGGACTGCGCAGTACCCGTCGTATCAGAGATTCCTGGACGATGATCGGGTTCGCGGGCGTCTCTTCCACTGCGATGGTCACTGGACACGCACCTTCGGGTTGGCCCACACGTAGGCCAGATCGATGAGGAGATTGACGACGACGACGGCCACGGCGAAGTAGGTCACCAGGCCCTGGACCACGGCGTAGTCGCCCCGGGTGGTGGCGTCAACGAGCGCCCCCCCGAGACCGGGCAGCGCGAAGACGCTCTCTACGACGACGGTGCCGCTCAAGACGCCCACCGCCACGAGGCCGAGAACGGTCAGCACACGGACCGAGGCGTTCTTCAGGGCGTGGCGGAAGACGATCGAGCGCGAGGGAAGTCCGCTCGCGCGGGCCATGCGGATGTACTCGCTGCCCAGCACGTCGAGCATCGCTTCGCGGGTCTGCTTGGCAACGACACCGATGCCGCCTGCTGACAGGGCCAGCACCGGGAGGGTAATCGAGGACAACCAGCCCCCGACCGACTCGGACGGGGGCACGTAGCCAGCAGCCGGGAAGAGACCCATGTTGACGGCGAGGATCGACGCCGCCATCGCGGCTATCCAGAAGGAAGGAACTGCGAACCCCAGTAGGGAGATCGCATCGACGAAGCGGCCTACGCCCCCGCCGCGAACGGCGCCGGCCACGCCGAGCGCGACGCCGATGACGGTGCTGACGATCAGCGTTCCTGCCAGGAGCACGAGGGTGACGCCGATGCGCGGTTCGAGAACCGTCGTGACCGGCTGCCGGCTAGAGATCGACGTACCGAAGTCTCCCCGCACGGCGCCCTGGAGCCAGGTCCAGTAGCGCTCATAGAGCGGCAGGTCGAGTCCGAGCTCGTGGCGCAGGGCGACGACCTGGTCCTGGGTGGCGTCGACTCCCAGAATCGCGCGTGCGGGGTCGCCGGGAATCAGCGAGACCAGGAGGAAGCTCAATCCCGTGACGACGAAGACCAGGACCACGCCGAAAATGAGGCGCCGGCCGATCACGCGAAACGTGGGCGAGCTGAGAACGCTCCACAGACGATGGCGGGTCGGCCTCGTGCGTACCTGCAGGGGCTGTGGCGCAGGCGGGATCTCGGTCGAGACACCGTTGATGACCTCGATGGTCATGGCACCCTCACTCCCTCGGCATTGCGGTTGTGTCCCCCGTCACATAGAGGACATGCAAGATTGAATCCAATCTGACCGGCTTCGTCAAGGGCAATCGCTCAATTGTGGGCAACGAAGCCCGCGGCGCCGACGGATACAGCTGGCCCCGTTGCCATCCGTGGCGCTTGACGGGAATTGCGACGACGGCCCTACCGTCCCTTTCGCATACGCAACATTGCAGTCAAAATAGTCCACTTTCCGGGGGTCGACACGGCTGCACCTATGCGTCGGGAGCGATTCGCTGCCGCCACCGGAAGGACACGTCCGATCAAGGGAGCACACACGCATGGCCAGTAGCCAGATGAAGGAAGTCCGCGAAAGGATCGCGGCGAACAACGCTGCGGCAGCACAGTCGCCGCAGCCCTCCCTCGAGGACACGCGCGCGGAAGTCCTGGCGTACCTCGCCAGCTTTCCCGAGATCTCCGGAGCCGAGGTCTCCGTCGACCGGATCAAGGACGTTCCGGTGGAGTGAACGACGCCGGCCGGCGTCGCTCCGGACGCGGCAGTCCTGCTCTACCTGCATGGCGGCGGTTACGTCCAGGGCACACCGATCGGCCACCGGCGCATCGTCACATCGCTGGCGATCGCGGCTGGGGTTCGCGCAGTCAGCATGGACTACCGTCTCGCTCCCGAGCACCCATTCATTCCCTGCAGGCCTCGACGACGCCCAACTTGTTTACGAGTGGCTGATCGGTCCCGGCGGCGTGGAACCGTCGTCCATTGTCATCGCCAGCGACTCAGCCGGTGGCGGCATCGCCGCTGGCCTGCTCCTGCGCCTGCGTGACCAAGACATCGCGTTGCCCGCCGGGGCTGTGCTGATCTCGCCTCACCTGAGCTTCATCGACATTGGCGAGTCGCAGACTTCACGCCAGGAGGTCGATCCCTTCTTCGCCGCGACCTCCGACCTCTTCGACCAGATCAGAAGCT
Source organism: Actinomycetota bacterium (assembly GCA_030862715.1). The sequence goes on from JALZDD010000879.1 coordinate 6,024, forward strand.
TCTACCTGCCCGAGGGAAACATCGAGGATCCCTACGCCAGCCCTCTCGCCGCTGACCTACAGGGATTGCCGCCCTTCCTGATCCATGTCGGGGACTATGAGGTCGTGCTGTCCCACTCCCTGCGCTTCGACGAGGCTGCCCGAGCGGCCAGGACGGAGTCCGAGCTGGTTGTGTGGCCCGAGGCGTTCACGACTTCCAGTTCCACGTGGGCGAGATCCCCGAGGCGCGAGTCGCTGAGCCAGATCGGACAGTAGGTTACCCGCCGGGTCGGCGTCGCCTGAACTCACCGACGGGTAGAAGCCCTCAACGCACCGATGCCCCGACGCCTCGCGGCGCCGGGGCATCGGCGTCATGTCACGCCCCGAGGGGGCGGAGGACACATGGGTCCTGGCAGGCAGACGCTGACCGAGGGCCACGGCCGGGTTCGCCACCGATCGGTTCGGCCGCGGTTGCGGCGAACCTTCGCCTCGGACTATGAGGCTTCGCCCTCGCAACCGCCGCCGAGAAGGCCCGGCCCGGCCGGGGCAGCGCGAGGCCCCTCCAGGGCCTCGCAC
>JALZDD010000493.1 GCA_030862715.1 Actinomycetota bacterium
GCGGTCCTCGGGGTCGAGGAACAGCTCGGCGGGGTCGTAGCCGGGCTTCTTGTGGATCTCGACGCCGCGGGCGAAGTCGGGCGCGTTCGCGTCGTCGAGCCAGTAGTAGTAGGTGAACCAGGCATCCGGCTCGGCCACCAGGACGAGCTCGCCGGCGCGCTCGTGGTCGAGTCCGTACGCAGCCTGCCCGGCTCGGTCGAGGACCTCGGCCACGCCGTCGAGTCCCTGCACCAGGTCGCGCACCCGGTCCAGGTCGGCGGGGTCCTTGATGTAGACGTGGGCGATCTGGTGGTCGGCGACCGCGAAGGCACGCGACGTCCACGGGTCGAGCAGCTCGCCGGTGGCGTTGTGGTGGACGTGCAGGAGGCCCTCGCGGCGCAGCAGCCGGTTGACGTCGACCGGGCGGGTGGCGCGGGTGATGCCGTACTCGCTCAGCAGCACGACACGTACGCCTGCGGCCTCGGCGTCGTCGAGCAGCGGCGCCAGGGTGGCGTCGACGTCGCGGGCGGCCTGGACGGCCTGCGGGCTGTCGGGGCCGAACCGCTGCAGGTCGTAGTCGAGATGCGGGACGTAGACGAGGGTGAGGTCGTGGTCGGGCATGACCTTGCGGGCGGCCGCGACGATCCAGGCCGAGCTCTTGATCGAGGCCGTGGGACCCCAGTAGGTGAACAGCGGGAACGGACCCAGCTCCGCGGTGAGGGTGTCGTGGAGCTCGGGCGGCCAGGTCCAGCAGTCCGGCGACTTCTTGCCGTCGGCGTGGTAGGCCGGGCGCGGGGTGACGGTGGTGTCGACGTCGGCGCCCATGGCGTACCACCAGCAGAGGTTGGCGACCTTCGCGCCGGGGCGCCGGCGGCGGACGACGTCCCACAGCTTCTCGCCCTGCACCAGCGCGTTGTGCTGGCGCCACAGGAGCACCTCGCCGACGTCGCGGAAGTACCAGCCGTTGCCGACGATGCCGTGGTCGCGCGGCAGCGTGCCGGTCAGGAAGGTCGACTGGACCGAGCAGGTGACCGCGGGCAGCACCGTGCCCAGCTCGGCGGTGAACCCTGACTCCCCCACCTGCCGCACCCGCGGCATGTGCCGGAGCAGCTCGGGGGTCATCCCCACCACGTCGATGACCAGCAGCTTGTCGCTCAGGTTGTCGCTCATGCCGATGCCTCCTGCAGCTGTTCGAGACCGGACTCCAGGAGCCGGTCGCGGGTCCAGGCCAGCTCGGCCGCGATGCCCGCGACCAGGCCGGCGTCGCCGTCGGGGCGGACCTGCTCGGGCAGGACTCCCCAGGTGTAGGTCTCGACCTCGAGGTGGTCGGTGTGCGCCACCGGGCCGCCGAGGAGCGCGTCGAGCGTGCCGGCGAGGTGGTCGCGGGTGCTGCGCAGCGGCGGGGCCGGGTCGGCGTGGAGAGGTACGTGGAAGTGGACCCGCCACGCATGCTCGGCCGGCAGCGGACGATGGCCGGCGAGCGCCTCGGGCAGGTCGTCGCGGCTGTCGACCCGCGCCCCGCGCGGCTCGCGGGTCTGGTGCAAGAAGCGGTCCTCGGCGTAGGAGGCCAGGGCCTCCCGCGTCGCCGGGTCGCTCGGGTCGTCGGCGTGCAGGGCCGCGGAGACCTGGACCTTGACGACCGGCAGCCCGGCCACCCGCAGCCGGTCGAGCGCCTCGGCGGCGTCCTCGAACTGGGTGGCGAGGTGGCAGGTGTCGACGCAGATCCCGAGGTGGTCGGGGGCGAGGCCGGCGAGCCGGGTGACCGCGTCCTTGGTCGTCTCCACGACACAGCCAGGCTCCGGCTCGAACCCGACCCGCACCAGCCGGCCGTGCTCGGCCTCGATGCCGGCCAGGCCGTCGGCGAGCTCGCCGATCAGCTCGCGGGCCGCCCGGTCGCGGTCGGTGAACCAGGGGGTGCGCCAGCCGAGCGGGAGGGTCGAGATGCTGCCGCGTACGGCATCGTCGGGCAGCAGCGCCGCCAGCACCCGGGCGCAGTCGAGGGTGTAGTCGAGGCGCCGCCGGGTCGACCAGTCCGGGGAGTAGACGTCGCGCTTCACGACCGGGGCATGGAACCCGGCGTACGGGAAGGCGTTGAGGGTGACGACCTCCAGGCCGTGGCGGTCCAAGCCGGCGCGCAGCCGGTCGAGGGTGGCCGGGTCGCCGGCCAGCTCGTGCGCCGTCGCGGCGGGCAGCCACAGGCCGAGGCCGAGCCGCTGCACGCCGAGCCGGGCGCGCACCTCGCCGGCGTAGCGGCGGAGCTGGTCGAGGATGCCGTCGACGTCCTCGGCGGGGTGCACGTTGCTGCAGTAGCCGAGGTGGACGACCGTGCCGTCGCGGTGCCGGAACCTCATGCCCGCTCACCTCGCAGCAGCGAGTTGCCGGCGAAGGTCGCGCCCTGGTCGGCCGCAGGTACGTCGAGCAGCAGCCGTCCGCTCTGGCCGAAGAACTCCACCGGGTTGCGCCACAGCACCTGGTCGACGTCGTCCTCGGTGAAGCCGGCCGCGAGCATCGCCTCGCCGGTCGCCCGGGTGCGCAGCGGGTCGCTCTTCCCCCAGTCGGCGGCGGAGTTGACCAGCACCCGGTCGAGACCCCTGCGCTGGAGGATCGCCACCATCCGGTCGGGGTCCATCTTCGTGTCCGGGTAGATCGAGAACCCCATCCAGGCGCCCGCCTCGTCGACGACGTCGACGGTCACCTCGTTGAGGTGGTCGACGACGACCATCCCGGGCTCCATCCCGGCCGCCTCGACGAGGTCGAGCGTGCGGCGGGTCCCGGCCAGCTTGTCCCGGTGGGGCGTGTGCACCATCGCGGGCAGCGCGAACTCGCGGGCCAGCTCCAGCTGGCGGCTGAACGCCTTCTCCTCGTCCTCGGTCATCGAGTCGAAGCCGATCTCGCCGACCGCGACGACCCCGTCCTTGGCGAGGTAGCGCGGCAGCAGGTCGAGTACCGGCGTGCAGCGCGGGTCGTTGGCCTCCTTCGGGTTGAGCGCGATCGTGCAATGGTGGGCGATGCCGAACTGCGAGGCCCGGAACCGCTCCCAGCCGACCAGCGCGTCGAAGTAGTCGACGAACGAGTCGACGCTGGTCCGCGGCTGGCCGAGCCAGAACGCCGGCTCCACCAGGGCGCGGACGCCGGCGGCGTACATCGCCTCGTAGTCGTCGGTCGTGCGCGAGCTCATGTGGATGTGCGGGTCGAAGATGCGCATCAGGACTCCCGAGTGGTCTGGGTGGGGACGGGAAGGAAGGGCAGGGCGTCGGCAGGCACCTCGCGGCCGGCCGCGCGCCGCTCGGCGGCGTAGTCGGCGACCATCCGGCGCAGCTCGTCGTCGGCCGGATCGTCGGCTGGGTCGAGTCCGGCGACCAGACGAAGAGGTACGCCGACGAAGAGGCACTTGAGGACGGCCTGGCGCCACGCGGCGGGATCGAGACGAGCGGCGTACGTCCCCAGCGCGGCTGCCACCAGGCGCGGGTCGTTGGTGCGCAGCGCGTCGTGAAGCAGGTCGACGGCGCGGTCGCCGATCGCGTCATCGAGGGGGCCGAGGCCGAGCAGGACCGCCCGCCGCTCGTCGGCGTCTCCGAAGCGGTAGAGGTCGTGCACCTCGGTGCTCAACGTGTCGGCGTCGCCCACCAGGCCACGGCCGAGCGCCACCAGAAGGCTCACGCGTACGTCGTCCTCGACCCGTTCCGCGCCGGGCTCCGGCGAGGTGCCCCGTGTGCGGCCGATCTCCCTGGCCGCAGCCGGGAAGCGGGTCCTGATCCGGGTGGGTTCGGCTACGATCTCGGCGCACCACTCGGCGAGGAGCTTCTCGTTCATGCGCCCACCTCCTCAGATCTGGGAAGGGCCTCGAGGGTCTCGCGCAGGAACGCCAGGGAGCGCTCGGCGATGACCGGGGCGGCGTGGGACTGGCGGGGCAGCTCGAGCGCGGCGAGCCCGGTGTAGCCGATCTCGACGAGGGTGCCGAGCGCGGCGGTGAAGTCGACCTCGCCGGTGCCCAGCTCCAGGTGCTCGTGGACGCCCTCGACCATGTCGTCGACCTGCACGTTGGCCAGCAGCGGACCGGCCCGGTGGATGGTCTCGGCCATCCCCCGCGGTTCGTTGCACACCACATGACCGAGGTCGAGGGTGACCCGCAGCAGCTCCGGGTCGTCGAGGCGCCGGCGCAGCTCGAGCACGGAGTCGAGGGTGTCGACGAAGTGCCCGGGCTCGGGCTCGACGGCGCACACCACACCGCGGCGGGCGGCGAGATCGAGCACCCGCCACACCCCGTCGCACAGGCGTCCCCAGGCCCGGTCCTCATCGACGCCGTCCGGCAGGGTGCCCGACCAGAACGAGACCGCCTCGGCGCCGAGGTCGGCGGCCACCTCGACCGCACGGTGCAGATAGTCGACCCGACGGCTCGCGTCCGGACCCGGGTGAAGCAGAGTCGGGTAGTGCTTGCGGAGCGGATCGAGGATGTAGCGAGCCCCGGTCTCGACCACGACCGACAGACCGAGCTCGTCCAGACGTCTGCCGACCTGGGCGACCCGGCCGGCCAGGTTCGGCCGGAAGGGATCCAGGTGAAGGTGGTCGAGGGTCAGCGCGACCCCGTCGTATCCCAGGTCGGCCAGGACGCTCAGCGCGTCCTCGAGCCGGTGGCTGTGCATGCCGTTGGTGCCGTAGCCGAACCGCAGCGTGCTCGTCGTGCTCATGTCGGTGACACCACCTTCGAGGCGGCCTTGACGATCGGGCCGGCGGCCAGCAGCGCGACCGCGGCCAGCGGCGAGCGACGGGCGACGAGCGCGGCCTGGAGCGGGATCATCCCGCGGATCCCGGCGCCGGTGGCCCGCCGGACCGTACCGGCATCCGGCGAGGAGACCGCGGCGAGCTGGGCGGAGCCGACGCTGCGTGCGTACGTCGCGGCGAGGGCGACCGGAAGCACCGCCCTGCCGTGGCCGGCCGCCGCGGCCGCGGTCAGGACCGTGACGCCACCGGCGAGACTCGCGGTCACGGGCCGGGTGCCGTGGACCTCGCCCCGGCTGAGCAGGGTGACCCCGGCGGTGTGGGCGGCGAGCAGGCCGGCCGGTACCAGTCCGGCCCGCGTACGTCCGCTCGCACTCGCTCCGAGGAGCACGTCGAGGCCTCGGGCGGCGGCCATCGCGACCGGTCCGGCCGCGGTGTCCTTCAGGACGGTGTCGTAGGCCCATACCGTCCCGGCCAGGGCGGCCGCCGTCACCGCGGCCGGACGTCCGCCGGCGAGCCCGGCCAGCCCGACACCCGCTGCGGTCAGCCCGACGGCCACCCCCAGCGCCTGCCGCGGGCTGACCCGGCCCGACGGGATCGGCCGCTCGGGGCGCTCGACGGCGTCGAGGTCCCGGTCGGCCCAGTCGTTGAGCGCCATCCCGGCCCAGTAGAGCGCGACCGAGGCCGCCGGCATGGCAGCCGCACGGGCCTTCAACGGGCCCGCCGCAGCCGCCCCG
>JALZDD010000917.1 GCA_030862715.1 Actinomycetota bacterium
GTGGTCGAGTCGAGCGGGTTGGCCTCGTGGTTGGGGAAGGTGCCGTCGAGCTCGAAGTACATCGGGATCAGCTCGACGGCCTCGTCGCCCAGGCGGCCGAAGACCGCGGGCGCGGTGTGGCCGGCCATGCCGTTGCCGGCGTCGGCCACGATGGTGAGCCGACGGCCCTTGACCGGGGCCAGACCGAGCAGGTGCGCGGCGTACGCCTCCAGCACATCGGTCTCGCTGATGCTGCCGGCGACCTCGGCGATCGGAACCTCACCGGAGATGACCAGGTCGCGGATCTCGTCGAGCCCGGTCTCGGCGCCGACCGGGACCGCGTTGGCTCGGCACAGCTTGATGCCGTTGTACTGCGCCGGGTTGTGGCTGGCGGTGAACATCGCGCCCGGCAGGCCGAGGTGCCCGGAGGCGAAGTAGAGCTCGTCGGTCGAGGCCAGCCCGATCATCGTCACATCGGCGCCGGCCTCGGTCGCGCCGTCGGCGAAGGCTCCGGATAGCGCCGGGGAGCTGGGGCGCATGTCGTGGCCCACGACGATCTCGCCACCACCCGCCGAAGCGGAGCCCGAGGCATTCTTTCCTGCGCCGACCACGTGCACGAAGGCTCGCCCGGCGAGTCGGGCGAGGTTCTCGTCGATCTGATCAGGGACGGTGCCACGGACGTCGTACGCCTTGAAGACGGCGTTGGCGATGTCGGGGTCAACTCTCTCCGGCATGTCCGGAACTCTAGTCGTCCTACTCGGACGTCAGCACGCGGAGGTGCCCGCGGCGGGTGCCACCGGGGCGGGGCTGGCCGTCGTTCGCCCCCGGCTCGTCGGCGTCGTCCTGCCCGGAAGCACCGATGGGACCTCGTGGGGACGGAGCCGGCGGCCTGGCGGCCTCACGGACGGCATCGGCCAACGCGAGCAGATCATCACCCTTGGGCTGCGGGTCGACGGGCTCGCGGGCCAGTCTGACGACCTCCCAGCCCCTGGGCGCGGAGAGCCGCTCGGCGTGCTCTTCGCACAGGTCGTAGGCGTGCGGCTCGGCATATGTCGCCAGCGGGCCGAGAACGGCCGTCTGGTCGGCGTACACATACGTGAGCGTGCAGACGGCTTGACGCTGGCAGGCGGTACGCGAACAACGACGAGCAGTCACGAGTGAACCGTACTCCCATGAGGCCAGCCGCGCAGTTAGGCTCGCGTACATGACCAGGCACAGGGATCGGCATGGCCGTGGCAGGCGCGGTCCGATGGCCGTCCCGACCGACCCGAAGGTGCCGGTCCTGCGCACTCGCCGGGAGCGCTTCGACGACATCGCGCTCGCCACCGTCACCGAGATCGACGGTCGCTGGCAGTCACGGTTGGGCCTGATCGAGTACGCCGTCGAGGAGTCGCCGGACATCCCCAAGGACTGGACCGTCGAGGACCACATCCCGCTCGGGTCGCTCGAGCGTGGCTCCGGCGCGAAACCCGCACGACTGGTGATCTACCGGCGGCCGATCGAGCACCGCTGCCACACCCGCTCCGAGGTCGAGGCGATGGTGCTCATGGTCGTGGTCGAGCAGATCGCGGACCTGCTCGGGATCGCTGCCGAGGATGTCGATCCGCGCTACCAGCCTTGAGGCGTGGGTGTGGCCGCAGAGCACTCACCCACGGCAGGTGACCGTTCCTCGTCTGGGCCAGGCATGGGGTCTCCGCGTGGAAGAAAAGTTTCTTTCACGCGACAACCCCACCCAGGGCCAGACACCGTTCTGAGGCGAACGAAAATTCGTTCGCCCCGCCAACCCTCACTTCGGGGAGGTAGGGACTCTTGCGGAAGGAAAATTCCTTCCGCCCAACCCACCCGACCAACGCAGCCAGGACGACCACCCAAAATCCCAAGCCCCCGCCCAACCCAAACCCCCGCACCAAACCCCAGCCACGAAGCAACACCGACTCGAAAGGCGGTGCTCAGCGCTCCAACGGCAACGGCAGCCCAGGAGCAACCCCGGCGGTACGCACCTCAGAGCGCAGCGGGCGGAACGGAACGACCGCGTCGCCGTCGCCGCTCATCACCACGGCCGCATTGACCTCGACGCCCTCGGGCACCAGCTGGATCAGCGCTGCCTCCGCAGGCACCTCGACCTCGGCACCCAGCCCCGGGCCGATCTCGACGGACTTGGCCTTGAGAGCCTTGCCCTTCGCGGTCATCGGAACCACCTTGACGGTGCCGCTGCTTCCGGTCTTGGCGACCGGGCCGGAGATCAAGACCCGCTTCTTGCCCACGCTGGCGCCGGCCGGGACGACCACCGCCGTCGGCTTCGAGATCGTCTCGGTGGCCGTGGTGATCGCGACGTCGCCGCGGTCGACCGAGCGCATCGCGGTCGCGACCGGGCCGGAGGCGACGATCTCGACGCCGTAGGCGTCACCGGCGCTGTCCTTGCCGAGCAGCTTGGTCAGGTCGACCTGTGTCTGCCCGTTGGGCGGCACGCTGATCTCCGGAGCGCCCTCTGGGGTGAGCACGTTCTTCGGGGTGAGTAGGCGCAGTTCCGCGCTCACCTGGGCGTCACCCGGGTTGGTGACAGTAAGCGTGCGGCTCGCGGACTTGTTGGGGTAGCCGACCAGCAGGTTGGTCTCGGCCGGTGTCGACTGTCCCGGGAAGTAGTCCTCGCTGCCACCCTGCGTCTCGAGCGCGATGGCGCGGTCGCGGACCATCACCCCGGCCTGGCCACGTACGACCGTGGTCTTCAGGGACAGCTCGCCCTTGCGCGGGATCACGTGCAGCAGGTCGAAGGTGCGGGTGGTGTTGCCGGGGATCGCGACGCCGCGGAGGTCCTCGGGGACCGCCACCACACCCTTCTCGTCATAGAGCGAGATGTCGACCGTGGCCGCACCGCTGTTGGGGTTGGTGAGCTCGAGGATCGAGTTGTGGGTGGCGCCTGCACCGACGCCGGGGAACCAGGCCTCCGCCTGCGGGGGCAGGCATCCGGTCGCCGCAAGCGGCTTGGTCGTCGAACGTCCGGCGACCAGCCCGGGGGCGACCTCCTTGCCCGCCTTGACCACGACCGAGCCGGGCTTGACCGACGCGTCGGTGACCTTGCCAGAGCCCACAGTGGCCTTTGCACCGTCGCCCGCACCCGGGCCGCCCAGCGAGACCTCGCCGGACCCGTCGGCGGCGTTGGTGACGGCGACCTGGTCGGCACCGGACTTCGGCTTGCCGGGGCACACCACGGTGGCCGCCGTCGGTGCGCTGCTGTCGGCGGCCAGCTTCGGCTGCTCCCACTGATGAGGCAGGTTGAGCAGCAGCGCCACGGCCATCGCGCCGACCAGGCCCAGTGCCACCAGCACGGTGTTGTCGAGGCGGCGGCCGCGCTGCCTGCGTACGCGGCGCAGCCTGGGTCGCGCAGCGGCCGCTGCCGCGGCGGCAGCCGCCATGCGTCCGCCCTTGGCACGCTCCTCCTCGACCTCCGGCTCCTCTGCCCGCATTTCGTCGGCGGTCGGCCAGGCTTCGAACTCCGGCTCGTAGCCGCCCTGGAACTCGCCGGTCTGATAGTCGCCTTCGTACGGCGGCGGGTAGCCCGTCTGGGCGAGCATCTGTCCCGTCTCCGGACCCGGCACGTAGGGCTGCTGGGCGTAGAGCTGCTCGGGGGTGTAGCCCTCCGGCGGCGTCTGGGCCGTCTGGCCCGCGTAGGGGTCGGAGAACGGGTCCAGCATCCACGGCTCCTGGCCGTAGACGTCGTCGGCCTGCGGCTCGTGCGAGCGGTCGTAGGGGTCACGTGAGTGACTCATGCCGACTCCCTCCTCTGGATCAGCGTCGGCAGGCACAGGACCAGGACCACAAACAGCCCGATCCCGGCCAGGACCAACAGGATCGTACGGATGATGGACTGCGACTCGGTCACGCCCGGGTCGCTCGGCTCGGAGTCGAGCAGCCAGGCACGCGTCGAGCGCTCGACGGTGCTCGCCTGGGTCACCGACCCGGAGGCGTCGATCCCCTCGGCGACCGAGGAGTCGGCCGGCCCGGGCATCACGATGTAGGCAACACCCTGGGCGGCCAGATCACCGATCACCGCGTCGTCGGGGTCGGCGGCCAGGCGGCGTACGACTCCGGTGAGCTCGTCCGAGCCACCGGCGACCTGCGCGATCTCGTCCTCGCCGAGGGTGATCCCGTCGTTGCGCAGGACGGCGTAGCGGATGCCCTCGTCGACCGAGCCGCGCAGCACGAGGACGCCGTCCTCCGGGCCGAGGGTGGTCGAGGTCGGGTCGAGCATGTAGGAAGGCACCCCGGTGTGGCCGAGGGCCCTGGTGTTGTCGGTGAGGTCGCCGGTGCCGGCGTAGACGAACCAGCCGAGGCTGCCGACGACACCGACCGCCGCGACCGCGGCCGCCGCGCCGACCATGACCTTCCGCAG
>JALZDD010000920.1 GCA_030862715.1 Actinomycetota bacterium
GGCTCGGACTCACCGCCGAGGTCGAACAGCGAGCCGCCGGACGACGCGGGCTTGGCCGCCTCCGCCTTCTCTGCCGGCGAGCTGGAGGGAGCCGTGGTCTTCGGTTCGGCAGCGGGCTCGGCGCCCAGGTCGAACAACGACGAGCCGCCACTGGCCTTGGCCGCGGGACCCACGTCGGCGGTGTCGCTGACCGTGGCTGCGGTCGCGGTGACGTCACCGCGCTCGGGCTCGGCCTTGGTCTCCACGGGCTGCGCCGACGGGACCGGTGCGCCATTGCCGGCGACCCGAGACCGGGTAGCGCGCTCACCCTTGACCGAGGCGAGCAGCATCTGGGCGACGTCGAGGACCTCGACCTCCTCGCGAGCGTCACCGGCGGACTGGGCGGCGGTGAGCCCGTCAGAGAGCATCACTCGGCAGAACGGGCAGGCCACCGCGATCTGGTCCGCTCCGGTGCCGACCGCCTCGCGGGTGCGGTTGACGTTGATCCGCTCGCCGATGTTCTCCTCCATCCACATGCGCGCACCACCGGCGCCGCAGCAGAAGGACCGCTCGGAGTTGCGCTCCATCTCGACGTACTCGGCCCCGGGCAGCACCTGGAGCAGCTCCCGTGGTGGGGAGTAGACCCCGTTGTGGCGGCCGATGTAGCAGGGGTCGTGGTAGGTGATCGAGCGCTGCGACGCACCCTCGCCGGAGGCGACCGGGGTGAGCTTGCCTTCCCGGACCAGCCGGTTCAACAGCTGGGTGTGGTGCACGACGTCGAGCTCGACGCCGAACTCTTGGTACTCGTTCTTCAAGGTGTTGAAGCAATGGGCGCAGGTGGCGACGACCTTCGTCGCCTTGTGCTCCTTGAAGGTCTCGGCGTTCTGGGCCGCGAGCCCCTGGAAGACGAACTCGTTGCCGGCCCGCCGCGCCTGGTCGCCTGTGCAGGTCTCGCCGTTGCCGAGCACCGCGAACGACACCCCGGCCATGTCCAGCAGCTCCGCGACCGCACGGGTGGTCTTCTTGGCACGGTCCTCGTAGGCGCCGGCACAGCCGACCCAGAACAGCCAGTCGACCTCCTCCAGCGACTCGATGTCCTTGCCGACCTCCTTGACGTCGAAGGGCAGGTCCTTGGCCCAGTCCATGCGCGCGTTGGCGTTCATGTTCCAGGGGTTGCCCTTGCCCTCGAGGCCCTTGAAGAGACCATTGAGCTCAGAGGGGAAGTTGGACTCGACGAGCACCTGGTAGCGGCGCATGTCCATGATGTGGTCGACGTGCTCGATGTCGACGGGGCACTGCTGGACGCAGGCACCGCAGGACGTGCACGACCAGAGGACGTCCTCGTCGATGACGAAGCCGCGGTCCTCGGGGTTGTAGAACCAGTCGAGGACCTCGGTGTTGCCGCCGGCACCCTCCGGAGCGCCGTCGGCCTTGCCGATCAGCGGCTTCTCCTTGAGGTCCGAGTCGCCGGCGGCGGCGTACGCGTGCTCACGCAGGCCCATCATCAGCAGCTTGGGCGAGAGCGGCTTCTCGGTGTTCCAGGCGGGGCACTGCGACTGGCAGCGACCACACTCGGTGCAGGTGGTGAAGTCGAGGATGCCCTTCCAGGAGAAGTCCTGGATCGAGCCGACACCCAGGATGGCGTCCTCGGGGATCCGGTCCTCCTCGACGTCCTCGAGGGTGACGGCCTTGCCGTCGATGAGCATCGGCTTGATCGCGCCGAGCGCGGTGCCGAGTGGGCGCGCGCCGTCGATAGCAGACGTACGCGACCCCGGCTCGCGCTTGAACCAGATGTTGAACCAGGCGGTGAAGCGGTGCCAGGCGACACCCATCGTCAGGTGGGTGGAGACGACGGCCAGCCAGATGAGCGCAGTGATGATCTTGAAGGCCGCGATCACGTAGATGACGTTCTCGAGCGTGTGGATCGCGTCGGGGCCGGTCGGGTAGAGCGCCCCGAAGAACTGCGAGATCGGGAAGTGGAACGCGGTGGCGTGCTCGGCGACCTCGCCGCCGTGGGCCTTGGCGAGGTTGTACTCCGCGCCGCGGATGAACAGGATTGCCGCGCTCTCGAGCAGCACCATCGCCTCGACGAAGAAGGCCTGCCACTGCGTGGAGCCGTAGAACCGCGTGCCGCGGCCCATCTTCGAGGGCAGATGGGTCACTCGGTAGATGATCAGCGGGATGATGCCCAGCGCGCCGAGCAGGCCGAGGAGCTCGGCGAGCCACTCGTAGGCGAACAGCTTGCCGATGACCGGGAGCGTCCACTCGGGGTCGAAGAGCTGGAAGTACGCAGCCCCCACCGCCGTCGAGAGCAGCAGGAAAGCGGCGAAGGCGAACCAGTGGAGCACGCCGACCCAGGTCCACTGCAGCATGCGCGTGTGGAGGACCGTCTCTTTCAACATCGTCAGGGTGCGGGCGAGTGGCTGGTCGACGCGGCTGATCGGCGTACCGATCTTGATGACCGCGAGCATCGACCGGACCGCCTTGATCACCAGGTAGGCGGTGGCCACCGTTGCCGCAAGACACACGACGATGGCGATGATCTGCAACATGCCTAGGCGCTCCTCATCAGGGGGCAGGACTGCCGGAATGAACCGAGCCTAATGCTTCAGGTCGGCTCGAGTGCGTATGGGTGGGTTGATACTACCCGTGAGTAACTTCAGAATGACGAAACGGCCCGCGACCTGGTCAGGACGCGGGCCGTTTCTTAGGACAGCCTCAGTGGATCAAGGCCTCACTTGTTCGAGTTCACCTTGAACTTCGCGTGACCGATGTTGACGACCGACTTGGTGCCCTCGGTCGCGTCGAGGAGCGTCAGCCGCAGGGCGACGACCTCGACCAGGTTCTTGCTGCGCTCGACGACGACCTTGGTCTCGATCTTGGCCAGGCCGGGGATGTCGACGCGGGAGAGCGCCGACTCGAGCTGGGCGAGGGAGACCTTCTGGTCGTTGATGTAGATGTCGCCGAACTTGGTGCCCGAGATGGACGTCGTGGAGCCCTTGCCCTTGACGAACTTGGCGTTCGCCTGAGCGCGGATGGCCTCGATGCGGATCGCGCCGTCGCCGATGTTGACGTTGGCGACCTCACCGAAGGTGTAGCCCTCGGCGGTGGTCTTGGTCTGGTTCGAGCGCTGACCGCTGGTCAGGCCCTTGACGTCCACGATGTCGCCGGCCTCGCCCAGCGGGACGTGGCCGAGGGACTTGGTCTTCAGCTTGCCCTTGGTGCCGGCGCAGGAGGCGTTGGTCAGCGGGTTCTTGCCGACCTGGACGGCGCCGCCGAGAGCGGAGGCGTCGACGGAGTTGGAGAAGCCGTTGAAGACCGCGGAGAAGGCCTGGCCGTTGATCTCCGCGCGGGAGCGACCGACGATGACCTCGGAGTCGGTGCCGTGGAGCTTGATCCAGATGCCGTTGGCGTAAGCCTGGGCGCCGTCGGCGTTGGTGTTCTCGACGGTGTTGCCCAGACCGATGGTGGCAATGCCCGGGATGACGAGCGGCTTGTCACGGCCGGGGATCGGGAGGTCGATCTTCTGGCCGGGACCGGCCGGGTCGAGGACCACATGAGCGATCTTGGCCTTGGAGTCAGCCTTGTAGGCCTTCCCGTTCCACCAGGCCTGGGACACCGAGCTGAGGCCCTCGACGGTGACCTTGCCCAGCGGGCTCTTGTCGAGCACGACGTCGGCGATCTTGTGCTCCGAGATGGACTTGACCGTCGCGCCGGACTTGACGGTGCGCTGCTTGGTGGTGGTCGCGCCGATCGTCCCGACGCCGGGCACCTTGGCGCCGGCGGTGTTGTTGTTGACGTCGTAACCAGCCTTACGGGTGCACCCGATGGTCTGGTATCCGAGGTCTCCCGAGTTGGCCGGGATGCTTCCACCGGTCACGCGGGTGCCGAAGCCGCTGGCGAACAGCCCGAACGAGGTGTTCGTCAGTGCGGCCTGTGATGGCGCCGGCACAACCAGAACTGCGCCGACGACGGCGGCAGCGGCTGCGGACAGCGCGAACGTACGGATGCTTCGCATTGTTGGTTGGACTCCGATTCTGCGGTGGGGATCCCCCAAGATCCCCGCAACGGGGCCGTGCCACCTGCCAGATCCGGGGGAACCTGGCGCACTCCCGAGTTAAGGGGTGGCACATCGCTCAAACGAGAGAAAACCACGGAAGTTATCGGGACGGAGGTCC
>JALZDD010000929.1 GCA_030862715.1 Actinomycetota bacterium
CCCCCCCCCCCCCCCCCACGGGGAATTCGGTCAGGATGAGCCGAGTCGGCAGTCAGGCCTTCAGGTAGCGGCGCAGCGCGTCGAGGTGGTCCTCGGGCTCGAAGCCGGTGGCGGTGAGCTTGTCGAGTGACATCACCGAGTTGAGCGGTCGCGGAGCGACGCCCTCCTTGCCCGCGAAGTAGGCCTCGGTCGAGGTGGCGCCCACATCGGCCCCGTCACGCCCCGACAGCGAGAACACCTCGGCGGCGACGTCCCGCCATGAGCACGGGTCACCGGCGTTGGTGCAGTTGTAGACCCCGTACGCAGCCTCGGACCGCAGCAGGTGAGCGGTGGCCGCGGCGAGGGTGTCGGTGAAGGTGAGCCGGCCGATCTGGTCGTCGACCACGGTGGGCGAGACGCCCTTCTCGGCGAGAGCCGCCATGGTGCGTACGAAGTTCTTGCCGTCGCCGACGACCCAGGAGGTGCGCAGGATGTAGTGGCGAGCGGTGCCCGCGACCGCGATGTCGCCGGCGGCCTTGGACTGGGCGTAGACGCCGAGGGGCGAGACCGGCTCGTCCTCGGTGTGCTCGGTGGCGGTGCCGTCGAAGACGTACTCGGTGGAGTAGTGCACGAGAGTCAGCCGGTGCTCGGTCGCGACCCGCGCGAGCAGCGCGGGAGCCGTCGCGTTGGCGGCCCAGGCGGTGCGCCGGCCGTCGGCGGTCTCAGCGACGTCGACAGCGGTGTAGGCAGCGGCGTTGAGGATGAGCTGGTAGTCGGGCCACGGCCAGGCCGCGACCGCCTTCTCGTCAGAGATGTCCAGCTCGTCTAGGTCGACCGCGTCCGCATCCGGAAAGACCGACACGAGGGCTCGGCCGAGCTGGCCGTTGGCGCCGATGATCAGGGTCTTCTTCGGCTTCATCGGGGTGATCTCGGCCAGGCGCGGGTTGGCCCTGTCCTTCTCGGAGATCTCGGCGGAGTCCAGCGGGATCGGCCAGGCGATCGCGGCGGTCTCGTCGGCGAGGTTGAGCGCCGGGTAGGCGAACCCGGGGCGCCAGTGGTCGTTGACCAGGTAGGAGTAGACCGTGCGGTCCTCCAGCGCCTGGTAGGAGTTGCCCACACCGCGCGGCACGAAGACCGCGGTCTCCGGGCCGATCTCGATCGAGAAGGTCGTCCCGAACGACGAGCCCTCACGCATATCGACCCATGCCGCGAAGACCCGCCCGCACGCGACGGAGACGAACTTGTCCCACGGCTCGGTGTGGATGCCCCGGGTCGCGCCCCGGGAGGCGTTGAAGGACATGTTGTTCTGCACGGGCCCGAAGTCAGGAAGCCCCAGCTCCACCATCTTCTGGCGCTGCCAGTTCTCCTTGAACCAGCCGCGGGCGTCGCCGTGCACGGGCAGGTGGGCTACCAGCAGACCCGGGATCGGGGTCTGCTCAATGGTCAGATCCGGCACGAGATCACTGCCCCTTCTCGGCGTACTTGGCTTCGGTCTCGTGCTTCAGCGGCGACCACCAGGCCTCGTTCTCCTGATACCAGGCGATCGTCGCGGCCAAACCCTTGTCGAAGTCCTGGTACTTCGGCTCCCAGCCGAGCTCGCTGCGCAGCTTGCCGGACTCGATGGCGTAGCGGCGGTCATGGCCGGCGCGGTCGGTGACCCACTCGATGTCGTCCTCGGGGCGCCCGAAGTGACGCAGGATCGCGCGGACGACGTCGACGTTGGACTTCTCGCCGTCGGCACCGATCAGGTAGGTCTCCCCGATCCGGCCCTTCTCCAGGATCGTCCAGACCGCCGAGGAGTGGTCGTCGGTGTGGATCCAGTCGCGCACGTTGAGCCCGTCGCCGTAGACGCGCGGCCGACGCCCCTCGATCACCTCGGTGATCTGGCGCGGGATGAACTTCTCGACGTGTTGCCAGGGGCCGTAGTTGTTGGAGCAGTTGGAGATCGTCGCGCGTACGCCGAAGGAGCGCACCCAGGCGCGGACGAGGTGGTCTGAGCCGGCCTTGGAGGCCGAGTAGGGCGAGGACGGCTGGTAGGGGGTGTCCTCGGTGAACCGCTTCGGGTCATCGAGGTCCAGGTCGCCGTAGACCTCATCGGTGGAGACGTGGTGGAAACGTACGTCGTGCTTGCGGACCGCCTCGAGCAGCACAAAGGTGCCGACGATGTTGGTCTGGACGAACGGAGCCGGGTCGGAGAGCGAGTTGTCGTTGTGCGACTCGGCCGCGTAGTGCACCACGGCGTCCGACTCGGCCACCAGCGGCTCGACCACCGCGGCGTCCGCGATGTCGCCGACCACGAGCTTCACCCGGTCCTCCGGGAGCCCCGCCAGCGATTCCTCCGAGGAGGCATAGGTCAGCTTGTCGAGCACCGTCACGTACGCATCGGTGTTGGCCACGAGGTGGTGCACGAAGTTGGAGCCGATGAACCCGGCGCCGCCTGTCACAAGAATCCGTCTCACTGGTTCATCGTAGGCAGAATTAACCACCCGGTGGTCGCCTCGCCCCGGTGGGTTCCCTAGAACGTGGGGTGAACATCCGTAGGATCAACTGATCATGAAGGGCATCATCCTCGCCGGAGGCACCGGCTCACGTCTGCACCCGATCACCCTCGCGATCAGCAAGCAGCTGATGCCGATCTATGACAAGCCGATGATCTACTACCCGCTGACCACGCTGATGCTGGCCGGGATCCGGGACATCCTGGTGATCACGACGCCCCACGAGGCCTCCGGCTTCCACCGGCTCCTGGGTGACGGCAGCCACCTCGGCGTCAACATCAGCTACGCCGAGCAGCCCTCCCCCGACGGCCTCGCCCAAGCGTTCACGATCGGCGCCGACGTCGGCTTCCTCGACGAGTCCGAGGACGGTGTCGGCCTCGTCCTGGGCGACAACATCTTCTACGGCCCCGGCCTCGGCACCCAGCTGGCCCGCTTCAAGACGATCACCGGCGGAGCCGTCTTCGGCTACCGCGTCGCCGACCCGCGCGCCTACGGCGTCGTCGAGTTCGACGAGAATCGCAAGGCCATCTCCTTGGAGGAGAAGCCCGAGAAGCCCAAAAGCCCGTACGCCGTCCCCGGCCTCTACTTCTACGACAGCTCGGTCATCGGGCACGCCCGCAACCTGAAGCCGTCCGCGCTCGGCGAGCTCGAGATCACCGACCTCAACCGGATCTACCTCGAGGCCGGCACCCTCTCGGTCGAGGTGCTGCCGCGCGGCACCGCGTGGCTCGACACCGGCACCCTCGAGGACCTCAACGAGGCCGCC
>JALZDD010000942.1 GCA_030862715.1 Actinomycetota bacterium
GGCCGCGCGGATCGACGTCCAGGTCGGCTGGCCCTCGGCCGTCTTCTTGGCGTCGATGAAGGTGCGGCTGTCGATCAGCAGGACGTCGGGCTGGTACTTGTCGGCGTTCTCCCAGCTCAGGTTCTCCCAGTAGGGGAAGTCCGGGTCCGGTGAGTCGGGCGCGACCACCTGCAGGCCCCACTCGGTGAAGTCCAGCAGCTCCGGGGCGTACTCCGGGTTGGCGGCGTAGAGCAGGTCGTCGGCGGGGGAGACCGCCAGGGCGGTCAGGTCCTTCTCCTCCATCTCGGCGATGAAGCCGTCGCGCGCCTTCTCGAAGGCCGCCTTGTCCTTGGCGCCCTGGGAGTTCTCGACGTCGGCGCCGAGGCTCTCCGCGAGGTCCTCGTAGCCCTCGGCAAGGTTGAGGATCGAGCCGCCCTGGGAGGGGCCGACGACCGGGGCCAGCTCGGTGAGCTTCTTGCTCTTCGCCTTCGTGCCGTTCTCCAGCCCCGAGTGTGCCTTCTCCGCCGGCCACCAGTCGGCGACGATCAGGTCCGGGCTCAGTGTGGACGCCTTGGCGACGTCGATCGAGCCCCACTCCTCGCCGAGCACCTCGATGTCGGTCAGGTCGACGCCGTCCAGGTTCGGGTCGGTCTCGACCGGCTCGTCGGCGTAGATGCCGACCGGGCGGATGCCGTAGGAGATCAAGGCAGCGGCCGCCGGAGCGTGCGCGATGATCCGGGTCGGTGCCTCGTCGAGCTTCACGACCTCACCCGAGCCGTCGGTGAAGCTCCACGGACCGTCGGGAACCGAGGACGCGCCCGACGCCGGTTTCGCGCCGTCGTCGTCGGCGATGTCGGAGGAGCAGGCGGACAGCGCCAGGGCCAGGGCGGCGACCGTAGCGCCTACGAGGTGGGGTCTCATGAGGCGAGGCTAACCTAATTTCGCCTCGGGCGGGATGGTGATCGTTGACTAGGAAAGTGCCCGTCGCGCGGTGTCGAGGAACGTACGGAACGACTCTCGGTCCTCGGGACCGAGCTCGGCCAGCATCTGCTCCTCGAGCTCTTCGACCCGAGGGTCGTAGGCGTCGAGGAAGGCGCGACCCTCGGTGGTGAGGCTGATCAGCATGCGGCGCCGGTTGTCGGGGTCGATGCTGCGCTCGATGAGGCCGCGGCGCTCGAGGGCGCCGATGAGATCGGCGGCGGACTGGGCGCGTACGAACGAGGCGCGGGCCAGGTCGGCGGCGCTCATCGTGGGGCGGCGCTCGAGCACGGAGAGGGCGGTGTACTGCAGGGCGGTGACCCCTGATTCCTTCAGGACGGCGTCGAGGCGGGCTCGGGTGGCGAGCTCGAGCTGCTTGACGACGTAGAGCAGCAGGGGTGCATCTGTCATGCGGCCATTCAAGCATCGCTGCGCTTGCGACAGGCGCTTACTTCTGCGATTATCAGGATTCCTGTCAATCATGAGGAGTTCATCATGCTCGGAACCCCCCTTCCCGATGCCCTGCGGGCGGAGCGCGTCGACGACATCGCGGTGCTGACCCTCGCCCGCCCCGCGAAGCGGAACGCGCTCAGCGACGAGGCGGTGCTCGGGATCGAGCGGTTCTTCGATGGTCTCGAGCCGGACGTACGCGCCGTCGTCATCGACGCGGACGGCGACCACTTCTGCGCCGGGCTCGACCTGTCCGAGATGACCGAGCGCGACACCCTCGCCGGGGTCAGCCACTCGCGCATGTGGCACCGGGTCTTCGAGAAGATCGAGTTCGGGCCGGTCCCGGTCGTGGCGGCGCTGAAGGGCGCCGTGGTCGGAGGCGGGCTGGAGCTCGCCGCCGCCGCGCACATCCGGGTCGCGGAGGAGTCCACCTTCTACGCCCTGCCCGAGGGACAGCGGGGGCTCTTCGTCGGCGGTGGCGCCTCGGTGCGCGTCCCACGGCTCATCGGGGTCTCCCGGATGGCCGACATGATGCTGACCGGCCGTCGCTACGACGCGCAGGAGGGGCTGGGGCTGGGCCTGAGCCAGTACGCGGTGGCCGACGGCACCGGCCGCAAGACCGCCCTCGAGCTGGCCGGCCGGATCGCCCAGAACGCGCCGCAGACCAACTTCGCCGTCGTGCAGGCGCTGCCGCGTATCGCCGAGGCCAACCCGCGTGACGGCTTCCTGATGGAGTCGCTGATGGCCGCGATCGCGCAGGGGACCAACGACGCCAAGGGGCGGATGCAGGACTTCCTCGACGGCAGGGCCAGGAAGGTGACGGACCAGTGAGCGCGACCCAGCAGCAGATCGAGCAGGGCGAGATCGTCTGGACGCCGCCGGCGGACGTGCTCTCCACCTCCCGCGTCGGTGAGTTCCTGGCCTGGCTCGCCCGCGAGCGCGATCTGGAGATGACCACCCACGAGGAGTTGTGGCGCTGGTCGGTGACCGACCTCGATGGCTTCTGGTCGGCGGTGTGGGAGTTCTTCGGGGTCCGGAGCCACGCTCCGTACGAGGCCGTGCTGGGTTCTCGCGAGATGCCCGGGGCGCGCTGGTTCCCGGGGGCGCTGCTCAACTATGCCGAGCACGCGCTCGGCACCGACGAAGATCTCGACCGGGTCGCCGTGCTGGGCCGTTCGCAGACGCGTGACGACGTCGAGCTGACCTTCGGCGACCTGCGCGACCAGGTGGCCCGGGCGCGGGCGGCACTGAAGAAGCTGGGCGTACGCCGCGGCGACCGCGTCGCCGGTTACCTCCCCAACATCCCCGAGGCCCTGGTCGCCTACCTCGCCACCGCCAGCCTGGGCGCGACCTGGGCGACCTGCGCCAGCGAGTTCGGGCCACGCAGCGTGATCGACCGCTTCGCCCAGATCGAGCCGGTCGTACTGCTGGTCGCCGGCGGCTACCGCTACGGCGCCAAGGACATCGACCGGGGCTCTCAGGTGGCCGAGATCCAGGCCGAGCTGCCGTCGGTGCGCCACGTGGTCGATGTCGAGTACGGCCCACACCGCGTCGACGACGCGCTCTCCTGGACCTCCCTGCTCAGCGCGGAGGAGGCGGCTGAGCTCGCCTTCGAGCCGGTGCCCTTCGACCACCCGCTGGTGGTCCTCTTCTCCTCCGGCACGACCGGCCGGCCGAAGGCGATCGTCCACGGCCACGGCGGCATTCTGCTCGAGCACCTCAAGAACCACGCGCTCTCGTGGGACATGGGGCCCGAGGACCGGATGCTCTGGTTCTCCACCACCGCCTGGATGATGTGGAACGCCCTGGTCTCCTCGCTCCTGGTCCGCTCCTCGATCGTCATGGTCGACGGCAACCCGATGCACCCCGATCTCACCTGGCAGTGGCGGCTCGCGGCCTCGACGGGGGCGACGGTGATGGGTGCCAGTCCGGGGTTCGTGATGGCCTGCCGCAAGGATGGCGTCGAGCTCGAGGACCTTGGTGACCTGCGGGTTCGCATCCTCGGCTCGGCAGGGGCGCCGCTCCCGCCTGAGGGTTACGCCTGGCTCCGGGATCAGCTCCCGGGGGCGCAGATCAATGTCGGCAGCGGCGGCACCGACGTCTGCTCCGGCATCGTGCAGAACAACCCGCTGCTTCCGGTCTACGCCGGTGAGATCTCCGGCCGCTGCCTCGGCGTCGACGCCCACGCCTACGACGAGTCCGGCCGCCCGGTCACAGGCGTGCTCGGCGAGCTCGTCATCACCTCGCCGATGCCCTCGATGCCGGTCGGCTTCTGGGGCGACGACGACGGGTCCCGCTATCGGAGCGCCTACTTCGACCACTATCCCGGCGTGTGGCGCCACGGCGACTGGATCCTCTTCCACGACAACGGCAGCTGCCACGTCGCCGGCCGCTCCGACGCGACCCTCAACCGCGGCGGCGTACGCCTCGGCACCGCCGAGTTCTACCGCGTTGCCGAGGAGGTGGAAGGTGTCGCCGACTCGCTGGTCGTCCACCTCGAGGACCCCGACGGGGGCAATGGCGAGCTGCTGCTCTTCGTGGTCACCGACGAGGGCACCCGCCTCGACGACCGGCTCCGGGCCCGACTGGTCCGCGCGCTGCGGTCGGCGCTCTCCCCGCGACACATACCCGACCAGGTGATCGAGGTGCCCGCGGTGCCGCGCAACCTCACCGGCAAGAAGCTCGAGCTGCCGGCCAAACGCATCCTGCAGGGCGTACGTCCTGAGGATGTGGCCAGCCGGGACGCGCTCGCCGACCCGGCGTCCCTCGACCCGTTCGTCGCGCTGGCGACCTCGGGCGCACTGAGCAGGAGGACCGCATGAGAAGCGGTGAGGACGTTCGTACGCTCGGGGTCGTCGGCACCGGCGCGATCGGGGTCAGCTGGGTGGTGCTCGGGCTCGAGCACGGGCTCGACGTGGTCGCCTGGGACCCGGCCGAGGGTGCTGAGGAGCGCCTGCGGGCGCAGGTGTCCCTGCCAGGGGGAGAGGCCGGCTCGCTGCGGTTCGCGGACAGCCTCGAGGAGGTCGGCGCGGCCGCCGACCTGGTGCTGGAGAGCGGACCCGAGCGGCTGGAGGTCAAGCGCGAGATCTTCGCCGCGCTCGACGCGGCCGCAGCGGGTGACGTACTGCTGACCAGCAGCTCCTCGGGCCTGATGCCGAGCACCTTCCAGGACGCCTGCACGCGCCACCCGGAGCGGGTGCTCGTGGCACACCCGTTCAACCCGCCGCACCTGGTGCCGCTGGTCGAGGTCGTCGGTGGATCGGCGACGTCCCCGGAGGCCGTAGCGGCGGCTCTGGAAACCATGCGTCACCTGGGCAAACGTCCCATCCACATCCGCCGCGAGGTGCCCGGGCACGTGGCGAACCGGCTCCAGGCGGCGCTGTGGCGTGAGGCCTACCACCTCGTCGACCAGGGCATCGTCTCGGTCGCCGACATCGACACCGCGATCGCCGACGGCCCCGGGCTGCGCTGGTCCCTGCTCGGTCCCTTCGCGACCCAGCACCTCTCCGGCGGTCCGGGCGGACTCGGGCACGTGCTCGAGCATCTCGGCCCGCCAATGGTCGAATGGTGGGACGACCTCGGTCACCCGAAGCTCACCGCCGGGCTGGTCGAGAAGCTGGTCGACGGGGTCGACGAGGAGCTCGACGGCACCTCTGCCGAGGACCTCGTCGCGCGCCGCGACCAGGCGCTGCGGCGACTGCTGGAGATCAAGACCGACCTCGGGCTCGGCTGAGCCCACGAGACGAACGAGGATCGACATGTTGGACAGCGGCATCGGATCGTGGCCCGCCCGCCGGGCCCGGATGACCCCCGGCGCCCGGGCGTTCGTGCAGGACGACGCGGTGGTGACGTACGCCGAGGT
>JALZDD010000521.1 GCA_030862715.1 Actinomycetota bacterium
CCGCCACCGCCGATCCAGCCGAGCTTCACCTCGGCGGCGGCGAGCTTCGCGGTGGTCGACGCCAGCCGGATGTCGCAGATCAGCGCGGTCTCCAGCCCGCCGCCGAGGGCGTACCCGTTGACGGCGGCGATGATCGGCTTGCGCAGCACCTTGAGCGAGTCGCAGTAGTCCTCCCGATTGCGGAAGGCCCACGGGCTGGCGTACTTGTCGAGCTCGGCGATGTCCGAGCCCGCGCAGAAGGCGCGGTCCCCGGCGCCGGTGAGCACCACGACCCGAACCTCGTCGGCGTCGTTGCACCAGCGCGCCAGCGCGACGAGCGCATCGGACATCTCCTGGGTGACGGCGTTGAGCTTGGCGGGCCGGTTGAGGGTGATCACGCCGATGTGGCCGTGCTGCTCGAACAGCACCTCCGGGCACGTCGACTGGGGTGCGGTCATCGGGCGGCTCCTTCCGGGTTCGTGCGGCCGAGGGCGGCCAGGTGAAGGTCGTCGATCCGGCCGAGGGCGGCCGCGATGCTGACCGAGCCGGCCAGGGCCTCGCGGACGACCCCGGCGGCCTCGGTCTGGAACGTCACGTAACCCGGGTGGCGGGGTCGTACCCACGCCCGCTCGACCGTCTCCAGGGTGCCGCGATAGAAGTCACCCACCGGCTCGTTCAACGCCGGCGAGGTCCACGCGGCGCGTGCGGACGGCTGACCGGCATGCGCCGGGATGAATCCCTCCTGCACCGGCCCCGACATGAGGTGGCGTACGTGATCGAGCAGCTCAGGAGTGACCTCGCACCGTGCCGTGAGCGCCAGCCCGGTCCCGCCGAGGGTCGAGCCGGGCCGCGTACCGGGAGCCAGCATGGGTGCGTCGGTGAAGCGCACCGGACGGTCGAGCGTGGTGTCGGCGTAGGTGACGTAGCCGTAGACGAGCGGCACGTGGGCGAGCGTCTCGCCCGCGGTCATCTCGGCGAGCAGACCGATCGGGTCGAGGTCCAGGGTGTGGCGCGGCGCCCGCGCGGCCAGGTCGGCCATCAGCTCGAGGGCCTGCCGTCCGACCTCGGCGGAGACGAAGCGCTCGGCTCCCCCGGGTTCCTCCCCCAGCGCGACGCAGATCGAGGAGAAGGTCAGGAGCGCGTGCGGTCCCGCGACCGACAGGGCGACCGGCGCCCGCCGGGACAGCGCGACGACCTCCGCCCACCGCTGCGGAACGGCGTCCACAAGGTCCGCGCGCGTCGCGGCGACCTGCGTCGCGGCGTCGAGAGGCACCGCCCAGAGCCGTCCGTTCATGACGTACGACGCCAGGCTGGGACCGACGGCCGCGTCCGCCCACGCCGCGACCTGCTCCTGACCGGCGAGGTCGTCGAACGACTGCAGGCAGCCGTGTGCGACGGCGTCGCCGAGGTGGGGGTGGTCGAGGACGACGAGGTCGAAGTCGGCGGCGATCTCCTCGATCGGGGTGGACTCGAAGCCGCTGAGCGGATGGACGTCCCAGACCAGGTCGAGGTCGCTTGCCTCGGCCGCCGCGACCAGGGCGTCCCGGCCGCGCGGATGGTCCCAGGTCAGGCCGCGGAAGGTCGGCTGGGTCATGAGCCCGGCTGCTCGGGACGGGTCTCGGCGACCACGCCGCCGGCGGTCAGCGCCGCGATCTCCTCGCCGGTGAATCCGGCCTCCGCGAGCAGCTCACCGGTGTGCTCCCCGACCAGCGGAGCGCCCCGCTCGATCGAGGCCGGGGTGCGGGAGAAGACGTACGGGAACCCCGGGGTCGTGACCCGGCCCTCGGTGGGGTGGTCGTAGTCGACGAAGGTCCCGTTGTGCTTGATCTGCGGGTCCTCGACCAGGGCCGCGTAGTCCTGCACCGGTCCGCACCAGATGCCGGCGGCGCCAAGGGCATCGAGCCACTCGGCCGTCGTACGCAGCACCAGCCTGTCCGCGGTGCGGCGGTGGACCTCGTCCCGGTGGCTCCAGCCGTGCACCTCCGAGCTCATCTCGGCGAACGCGGGCTCGTCGATGACCTTGCCCAACGTCGGCAGGTCGGGCATGGCAAGGGCGAGGAAGCCGTCGGCCGTCTTGAATGTGCCGTACGGCGCACGGATGTAGACGTGCGCATGCGGCTCCGCGCTGCGCTGCTGGGGCACCTTCCCGGCCACGAACACCGACAGCTCCTGCATCTGCAGGGTCGTGATCGCATCCAGCATGTTCACCTTCACCAGCTGACCCTCGCCCGTACGCTCGCGGTGCAGCAGCGCCGCCAGCACAGCCTCGAACGCGGTGGAGGCAGTGACCGCGTCGACGAGGTACTGCCCCGCCGGCTGCGGCGGCTCGCCGTGGCGACCGGTCGAGAGCATCGCGCCGCTGCGGGCCTGCAGCAGCAGGTCCTGCCCGGGCTGGTCGACGTCGGGGCCGTCCTCGCCGTAGCCGGACATCGAGACGTAGACCAGGCGCGGGTTGATCGCCGAGAGCGTCGCGTAGTCGACGCCGAGCCGCTCGGCCACGCCTGGGCGGTAGTTCTGGAGGAACACGTCGGCCGTCTCGACCATCTGCAGCAGCACCTGCTTGCCGGCGTCGGCCTTGAGGTCGACGGCCAGCGAGCGCTTGTTGCGGTTGAGGGAGAGGAAGGAGACGTTGATCTGGTTGCCCTGCGCGCCACCGGCCGCGGCGTGGCGCTGCCACTCGCCGGTGACCGGCTCGACCTTGACGACGTCGGCGCCCAGGTCACCCAGCCGCTGAGCGGCGAACGGCCCGGCCATGGCGATCGAGCAGTCGAGGACGCGGTATCCCTCGAGGATGCGGGGTGTGGTGGTCATCGGTTCGGTTCATCCTTGCCTGGGTCGATTGGCGGGTCAGTCGGGCTGGTCGCCGAGGGCGCGGATCGCGGCGCGGGACGCCCTGACGTCCTCCGCACCGTCGAGCACGCGGATCGTTGTGGAGTAGCTGCGCGTGTCGCCGTGCTCGAGCCAGGTCATCGACCCGTCCGCACGGGCGGCGGCGTCGCCGGCGACCGCATGCGTCGAGGGCTCCAGCCCGATGGCGTACTGGCCGCTGCGGAGGTTCTGCCACTCGAAGAAGTGCGGCATCGTGGCGGAGTCCCAGGACACCTCCACGCCGAGGGTCTCGTCGCGACGGAGCAGCGCGACCCGGTGCCGCCCGTCGCCCTCGGCGACGAGGGCGTGCTCGTGGACCTGCTCGACGAACCGCGGCTGCGGCTCGGGGAGGGTTCGGTAGGAGACGCCCTGCTCGGCGACCGAGTCGGAGCACCAAGGGGTCTCGCTGATCGCCGCGACGAACTCGGTGCCCGCGTCGACCAGGGGCCAGCCGAAGTTGAGGTGATAGAGGAACATGTGCGGCGTCGGGTCGAAGCCGAGATTGTCGACGACGTCGTGGAGGCGGATCTCGAGCCCGTCGAAGTCGACCTCGATCGTGCGGGTCAGGCGCAGGTGCTCACCGAAGGACGTCGCCTGGACGACCTCGCCTCGCACCCGCAGCACGCAACGGTCGCCGTCCCACACCTCGCCGGCCTCGAGCAGGCGGCCGGGGATCGCGGTGAGCCGGCCGTGCAGGCCGTGATTGACCGTCTGCTTGGGCGGATAGTTGTACGCCGCCGCGTCGACGTCACCACCGAAGAGGGTGTGGTCGAGGCCGCCGGAGACCAGCAGGCCGTCGAGGGCGCGCAGCCAGGACAGACCGCCCTCGTCGTGGTGCTCGTGCAGGCCCGGATGACGGAAGCCGTTGCCGCTGCGCCACCCGAAGGGGACACCCCGCAGCCTGGCCGCGCCGAGGTCGAGCGCCCGGTCGACCAGCACCTCGAGCTCGAGCCCGGCCGAGGTGCGCAGCTGCACCGCACGTACGCCGCGCTCGGAGCCGTTGTCGAGGACGACCTGGCGCACTCCCGCGACGGACTCGGTGTCGCCGGTGCGCTCGCGCAGCGCGCGTGGGGTGAGTCGGTGTCCGAAGATGTCGAGCTTGTTGTCGGGTTCGCTCATTGCATGTTCCATCCGCCGTCGACGTTCAGGGTCTGCCC